>CAMVMF010000054.1 GCA_947168515.1 uncultured Bacteroidales bacterium | reverse complement strand
ATGATATTGCGGCTTGCGCCGCTTGATTTGTTAAAATTTTAATTCCGAACTATTGTTTTTATAGAAAAAACAATAATTTAAAAATATTTATTACTTTTGCATTATATTTAATAGAAATATTATGTCGATTATGGGAGCATTACTTTTATCATTCTTCTTAGGACGGTATACGTACATAAGTCTTATGCTTTTTAAATGATTAATCGCCCGTTGAAGACTTGGGGCACAACACATTACTATCAAAAACAATGAAAAAGAAAATGAAACAATTCTATCAGGTTCCTTCAATCAAGGTGGTCGCCTTCAAAGTGGAGGAGGGATTTCAATCACAACTCAATATTGGAAATCCGATTAGCACTCAAGAATATCCAAACGGAAGGTCTGGAATACAAGCTTTTGAGAACGAAGGCAGTTATTCGACCGTTTTTGGCAGACGCCCTACCGAATAAGAATCACAACAAAAGAACTAAATTAAGATTAATTATAATGAAAAAGTTATTTTTGCTTTTTGCACTTTTGGCAGGTATTGCCGTGATGACCGGCTGCCAGAAAGACCAGGATGTCGTTACGCTTAAAGCCGTTATCGGTCAGGACACCAAAGCGTATTTCAGTACTCCTTATCAAGCTTATTGGGATAGTGATGACCAGGTGTATGTCGCAGGTCTAAACATCAACCCCAATTCTTATAACCTCTCTTTCCCTAACAATATTACCACCTTTGCGACAATCGAGGGTGTGTCTCCCAGCAGTATTTACTGCGCCATCTACCCAGCCACAGCAGTCAAACCAGGAACAGTGAGCATCCCCAATGCCTCTGGCTCTGGTATTACAGCAACCATCTACTTCAATCCCCATCAGAAATATATTTGGGAAAACGACCGCCAACGGATAAACATGCCTATGGGAGCTGTCGCAAAGCCTACCTCAACGGGCACCGCCACACTCTATTTCAAAAACCTTTGTTCCATCCTTCGGGTGAATGTAATCAATAGATATGGCTCTGATTTTGATGTGATGAAACTCACCGCACATGCAATAGGAGCATCCCTTACTGGATATGCTGATGTTACCCTTTCCGAAGCGGGTGCTAGCATGACTCCAATTGCCGCATCAGAAAACGTTTTAACGTTATACAACCCTTCTGGTGAGAGCCTGGGAACCATTAGTAGTGGCTCCTCTAAGTCTTTTGACATTGTCGTGCCAAAATTCACCAACGCAAAAATCGTCCTCGAGGTGGAGATGTATAGGCATAATGCTAATGGTACCTATAGTGCTATTGGTTACTTCGCTGATACGACCGGTACTCCGGGAGCTGCGACTGGTTCTCCAGTATCTATAGATCTTAATCAGATTAAAACCATCGACTTAGACGTCGATGTCGCCAAGACTTATGATTATGGATATCTTAAACCCGGTCCACAGTTTAATGATTCTATAAAAGCCCTAATTGGGAATCGTACTGATATCACATCTATCCAGTTCGTTTATGAACCAGGTGAACTTGTAGCTCGCGGTTTATACTCTAATTGGCCTAGTGGTGTCGCAGACACCTCAATCAGAACAAATCCCCAACCGGGTTGGAAAGAAGTACAGACCCCAAATTCACCCCATAAAATATGGGCCTATATTTCTGGATCAGTGGTGAAGATTAACTGTTGGGGTAAGTATATTTATGCCAATACCAACTGTAGCGAAATGTTCAAAGGCCTTACCTCTATCAGTAGTATTCATTGGAATAATTCAAATCCGAGCACTGGTGCTATAAATGAGAGTGGCTTTATAACCGAAGATGTGACTAATATGTCATCCATGTTTGAAGGATGCACGGCCTTATCTACCATTGATGGTATTGAACTATTCAATACTACTAATGTGACGAATATGGCATACATGTTTAAAGGATGTTCTACTCTACAGGTTCTTACACTCTCTAGCTTCAATACTCAAAACGTGACAGACAACGGAATGGTTGGTATGTTTCAAGGTTGCTCTTCACTACAGACGCTTGATATAAGTTCATTCACCACCGCACGAGTAACCAATATGACCAATTTATTTAGTGGTTGTACAAATATAAATGGAGGACTAAGTACGGATCCGAATGTAGCAAATCCAGGAATACATATTGACAACTTTGCTATTTCCCAAGGCACTGTTCTAACTAATATGTTCGAAAATGTCGGCACCACTCATAGAGCCGCAATATATTGTTCTCGCAATGTTTATGATAAACTGCATTTGAACGAGTCCGTTACAGCTTCAAGTATCGATCTAGATAGGGTATATTTTCCAAATCAAGGAGATTCACATTCTTCATCAAAATAACTACTATTCTATATTCTGAATAGTCCACTACAGCCGGCCTCTCAAGGATGTTCTTTGAGAGGCCGGCTTGTTTTTGTAGGTATAGGGCTATCCCAAATTCCCCATTTCTTTTACAATTATCCTATCGTTAGTCGTTCAACGAACGGCTAACGAGCACCCTATAATGCTGAAAGATGTGTTTAGATGCGGTAAAAATGACAATTATAATTATTATGGAGCCTGCTCGGCAGGGAAACGCACTCACGCGCAACTAACTATAAATCTGATAGAAATTATTTCATATTGGAACATGTGTGCAATAATTCAAAAAAAAATCGTACATTTGCATTTTCAAAATGAATATATAAATAGTAACATAATAATGATAATATGAAGAAAATCATCCTCACTCTGACTCTGGCCCTTCTGGTTTTGGCTCCCGCCTCCAGCCGTGCCGACGAAGGCATGTGGCTTCTCTCTCTCATCGGCAAAAACTATGCCGACATGCAAAAGGCTGGCCTCAAACTCACTCCCGACGACATCTATAGCATCAATCAAAGCTGTCTCAAAGATGCCGTTGTCGGCCTGGGCAATGCCGACCGTCCCTTCAGCCATTTCTGCACCGGTGAAATCATCAGCAACAAAGGCCTTATGACCACCAACTACCACTGCGGATACGGCCAACTGCAGGAACACTCCACCGTTGAGCACGACTACCTGCGCGATGGTTTTTGGGCCTACAACATGGCTCAGGAACTCCCCAACCCTGGCCTTACGGCATCCGTACTGGTGCGTATGGAAGACGTCACCTCACGCGTTCTCGAATGCCTTAGCGACGACATGAGTGAGGCCGACCGCGCCAAGGCTGTCCGCAATGTAGGAATACGCATCATCGAAGAGGCCGTCAAGGGCAACGACGAATATGAAGGCGTCGTCCAGTCCATGTTTGAGGGAAACCAGTATTTCCTTTTCATCTACACCATCTATAAGGATGTTCGACTGGTTGGTGCTCCACCTTCCAGCATGGGCAAGTTCGGTGGCGACACCGACAACTGGTCTTGGCCTCGCCATACCTGCGACTTCTCCATGTTCCGCATCTACACCTCCCCCGACGGCAAACCCGCCGAGTATGCCAAGGAGAACATCCCTCTCAAGCCTAAGCACCACTTCCCCGTCAGCGCTCGCCAGCTTAAGGCAGGTGACTACGCCATGACTCTCGGATTCCCCGGCTCTACCGACCGCTTCCTAACCTCCTACGGCCTTGAAGAAACCATGCAAATCGACAACCCCATCCGCTACAACATCCGTACGGTCAAGATCAACATCCTCCGCGAGATGATGAATGCCGACCAGGCTGTCCGCATCAAATACGCCTCTAAATATGCCAGCTGCTCCAACTATTGGAAATACAGCAACGAGCAGAATAATGCACTCTATACCCTCAACACCATGCAGGTCAAGAAGGACATAGAACAGGAATACTACGACTGGGCCCTTGACAAAGATCCCAAATACCGTGGCGCACTCAATCTTCTCAAAAACAGCTACGCCGAACGCCGAGACATTCACGAGGCCATCCTCTATATCGAAGAGGGCTTGCTCGAAGGCCCCGAAATGCTCTACCAGGCCACCATTTTTGCTGACGACATCAAGTCTATGCTTGCCGAACAAAATCCCGACCAACGAGAGGCCAAACTGGCCGCCCTCCAAAAGTCCGCTGCCAAATTCTACAAGGACTATGATGAAAATGTAGAGAAAAACGTCATGTCCGCCATGATGGAATACACTTATCAGCACATCGACATCAAATATATCCCCGACTGCCTTAAGACCGCCGACCGTCGATACAAAGGCGACTTCACCGCTTTGGTCAACCACATCTTCCAACAGTCTTTCATGGCCAACGAAGAATCCTTCAACAAATTCCTCAAAGACCCCAACCTCAAAACTTTGGAACGCGACGAGATGTACAAGTACGGCTCTGACATTTTAGCCAAAGGCCGAGAAATATACAAGTCTTTGCCATCAGACAACCAATACAATATGCGCAAAGGCAAACGCGATTTTGTCGACGGATTGCTTCAAATCAACTCCGGACGCACTCTCATGTGCCCCGATGCCAACAGCTCTATCCGTCTCTCCTACGGCAACGTCAAGGAGTACGACCCCCGCGACGGCGTTACCTACCACCACTACACCACGCTTGACGGCGTCATGCAGAAGGAAGACACCAACAGCACCGAGTTCCAGGTACCCTCCCACCTAAAAGAACTCTACAAGGCCAACAACTTTGGCCCATACGCTGACAAAAACGGCAAACTGCCCACCTGCTTCATCACCACTAACGACATCACCGGTGGCAACAGTGGTTCGCCTGTGCTTGATGCTTACGGCAATCTCATCGGCCTTGCTTTCGACGGCAATAGCGAGTCCATGTCTGGGGACATAGATTTCGAAGAAAACCTCCAGAGATGCATCTGTCTCGACACCAGATATATGCTCTTTGTCATCGACAAATATGCCAACGCTCAAAATCTCATCTCCGAGCTCGACATCGTCAGATAATTGTTCTATCATTGGCTTTTGCCACACCCCCTATGCCAATCCTCGACCAACCAGCTCATCCACAATACTTGTTGGTCTAAGGCCGATCACAAAAGGGACTAGCTGAAGCCAAACAGCAACAATCCATCTATACAAAACAAACGCCAACGTATCTGTTGGCGTTTGTTTTTTTATAGGGACCTCGCTTGAAACGATAGTTCTTATCACTAGTGTCTCGTAAATAATTTAACAATTAAAATTTAATTCAAGTTGTCCCGTATCGCCCATATCATCCTGCCGCCCTTTGAAAAGTTCTGGGATGCTGTCCTTGACCAGCAAGGAACTGCCAAGGATGCGCATAACCTCGAAGACAGGCCTGCCCAGTTTGAGGTCGTGCTCAATGATGGCGACAGTGCAATAGGTGATGATGGCGACGTGAATCTGTATCCGCACGGCATTCTCGCTGTCGCCCCAGAAACGTTTGACGCGCAGATGCTGCTTAATCCATTTAAAGAACAGCTCGACCTGCCAGCGGTAACGGTACAGCAGGGCGATGTCCTTTGCCGCAAGGTAGAAGTTGTTGGTGTAGTACACGAAAGAACGTCCGAGGTCTGCGGCGTAAAAGACAATCCTGCGCAGTTCTGCCGGGTAGTTGGCAGCGTTACGCTTCCCTGTGAATCGGATAGTCTGGTCGAGGAGCACGCCATCCTCCCCGTCAAGCGTATCTTCTCCGTCAATGATCTCAAATTCAGGGCGCCCCTTCTCCCTAATGACGAAGAATGCACCACAGAGATGTATTCTGAAGAGCCTTGCGAGGTCGAAGTAGCCACGGTCGAAGATATAGCAGGCATTGGATTCGTGCTCAATCCAGTCCATAACCTTGCAGTCTCCGGTTTTGGCGTTGGTGATTCTGTAGAATACGGGTATCTCGGTGATGATGTCAATTTGGGTGTGGACTTTGATGCCGGACTTTGTGCTGCGAAAAAGTGCCCACCGGAATACGGACATGCAGAGGTCGATGGTAGTGGAATCCACGGCATAGAACCTCCCTTGGAGCTCGAATTCCTTTGTGATACGTCTTTGCTGTGCAAGCGACACCATATAGAAAGCGAACTCCTCGAAGATTCGGGGCTCGCGAAGCATATTGGCCTTGGAAAGTGTGTTCCTGACCACAGCCGAGTTGCCGAATCCAAGCTGATTGCTCCTTTTGGCATGAGCTGTAGTAATATCTGTGAGTTCTCTGAGTGTTCCACATCCGAGCAATTGTCCGAAAATGAGGACAAGCAAGTGATTCCAGTGCGAGAGACTCCAATTCTGCGTCCTGTCATTGAATTTGGATACAATTCTGCGGAACTGCCTTTGTGGCAAATACATTGTGATTTGGGTGAATACGTATCGTCCGTCGTACATCTTTGCTTCTTTTTGTTGAAGACAAAGGTACGAAATTCAAGCCCCGGACAATACTTTTCTGTCATAAAACAATGTGCTTAAATTAGATATAAATTAATTTAACGATGATTAAGAGACACTAGTGAGTTCTTATGGCTTTTAAATCCAAAAAACAACTCTATGCGGCTCTGGTTTATGCAAAGTACCATGGAACTCAGTATAGCCATTCCATCTATAGAGAGCACAAATAAGCTAGACAGAAAAAAGTGAAAGCCACGGCATTAGCCGTGGCTTTTTCCTTTAAAAAAGATGTTCGTTACTTTGGGTTAGATAAGGCCCTTGCCGGCTTTAAACTTGGCGGACTTCTTTGCTGCAATCTTAATGGACTTGCCGGTACGTGGGTTACGACCCGTGCGGGCAGGACGGTTGACTACACTGAAAGTACCAAAACCAATCAAAGTAACTTTCTCGTCCTTCTTGAGCTGGTCTTTTACAACATCTACATAAGCATTCAGGGCTTTAGCGGCATCAACTTTGGTGAGGCCAGCTTTTTCGGCCATAGCGGCAACCAATTCGGTTTTGTTCATAACAAACGTTTTTTAAATTACTAATCAATTTTTCGGTTGCAAATATATGCATTTTTTTGTAAAAGTTGGATTTTTGACCATAATTATTTTGTTAAAAAAAAATAGAGTAAATTAAAAAACTATTTTCCAATTTCTTACATCGTGTCCTCGAAGAAATTCTTCAGCCGTAATTCTCTTTTTTCCACTTAGTTGGAGGTTAATTATACTAACTAGGCCGTCTTTTACACCAATTTTTAGACCTAACTTATTGTCTGTTACCACCTGTCCCACAGTGGTATTGGGCTGAGGCTCCCAAAAGGCTTGGAAAACCTTAAAGGATTGTGCCTGGCCTTTCTCATCCTCCATCAGCATGGTAGCTGCCGGGTAGGGCGAGAGACCACGGATAAAGTCCACCACTCGCCGTCCCTCCATCGCCCAATTGATGGCGCAGTCGGGTTTGAAGATTTTCGGAGCAGGTTTGAGTGTGTTGGCCGCGGGTTGAGGTTTCGGCGACAGACTACCCTCCTCAAGTCCGCGCAAGGTTGCCACTACCAGTTGGCTCCCCATGTCAGCCAATCGGTCATGAAGGGTCTCTGCGGTGTCATTCGCAGCAATAGGGGTTGCGCGTTGGAGGAGAATGTTGCCCTCATCTATGCGCTCGTTAAGCATAAAGGTGGTAACTCCTGTTTCCTGCTCACCGTTGATGATAGCCCAATTAATGGGGGCAGCCCCACGATATTGGGGCAACAGCGAAGCATGAAGATTGAAAGTACCCATAGGTGGCATTGACCAAACGGTCTGGGGCAACATACGGAAGGCCACCACGACAAAAATATCAGCCCCCCAGGCTTGGAGACTGGCCTGAAATTCCTCGTCACGGAGTTTCTCGGGCTGCAGGATGGGGAGTCCGTGCTCAAGAGCATACTGCTTGACTGGAGAACAAGTCACCTTGAGTCCTCTGCCAGTCTGACGGTCAGGAACGGTGACGACACCTACTACTTGGTATCCGGCTTGGCAGATGGCCTCTAAGGACGACACTGCAAAGTCGGGGGTTCCCATAAAGACTATTTTCATGTTAAAAATGCTGTTTCGTTAGAATTATGTGTTCTGAATTGTACATTATGAGTCTGCTATTGCAACCTATCCTCCCCTCTTCTGCTGGGCAACTGCCAACGCCATATAGGGCTCAAACAAGTTCGGCTGCGACTCCGCTCTTGCATCACTTGTTTCTGTCCCCCAGCCCCGGCGACATATCAATAAATGCACTTACATCACCTGACCCTTAGGCGGGTACCAGACTTAAATTTCTTTTCGTTGGGATTGAGCGTCTTTATTTTGTCGGCGGTAGTGTAATTGCGCTTGGCAAATGACTCCAAGTCTTCGTTGTTTTTAAGGGTAGCATAAACGGGTTTGTTAGGTTCTTTCTTCGGCTGTTCTTCGGGCACTATGCTTTTATCTGCCTTGTATGCCAAATCCTCTCCTGCCCGCGGCTTGCGAATGCCGAAATAAGTTTTGTCGAGGTAAAGCCGGTGCGTCCGAAGGGAGTAGTCGGAGAAATCCAAAATCCACTCTGGATCAAAAGCCTCGTACTGAAAACGGACTTCGAAATGAAGATGGGGGCCCGTAGAACGCCCTGTGCTGCCACCCAATCCAAGCACCTGTCCAGCCGTAACCACCTGAAGTGGTTTGACCTTTATTTTGGAGAGATGCCCATAGACGGTTTCCAACCCGTTGTAATGGCGGACAACCACCAAGTTGCCATAAGCACCCATGGGGCGGGCAATACGCACTACGCCGTTGAAAGCACAATGCACTGGGTCGCCCACATTGAGCCGAATGTCCACGCCGCGATGGGGCCGATTCCAACGCCAGCCATAGGGCGACGTTTTTACATTCTTCACCGGGAAACAAAACCGTTCTGTTCCTTTGAGGAGCTGTATGGAAATCTCGTCTGGGAGAGAATCCATTGAAATAGTGGCCATACGGACATGCGCTCCCGACAAGTTGCGCCCATACCACAGCTGTGAGGGCGCAGGAAGAGAGGCATCGTACATGACATCTATCAACTCGTCACCTAAAGCCAAAGCTGTGTCAATAGCACTAGGAGCAGGCGCATCCTCATGAATTTCTAAAGGGCCGGATTCATTCGTATTCTTGCTTATAGACTTCTTCTTGGAGTTTTTGTTATCATCGGCCTTGGCAGCAGAACGAGACTTCAACTGGCCTTCGCGGATGCGTGCATTGATAAGAGAGTCGTAGTAACTTTGGTGAGAAGGCTGCTGCGCATAAGAATGGCCCGAAAGCGACAGAATGATTAGTATGGCAATGGCCTTCAACTGCCTACGGAGACGCCACACAGGTATACCCAATATCTCTCGATATTTAGCCACCGTGCGACGGGCAACAGGGTACCCCTGTTTTCCCAACAACTGCGAGAGGGCCTCGTCGGAAAGAGGGTTCTTTTTATCCTCGGCATCCACCGCAGCCTGGAGCATCTGGCGTACCCTCTCAGTGGCCACCTCCTGCCCTTCGCCATTGGTAATGGCCTGCGAAAAACACTCTTTAAGCAAGAAGGTGCCGAACTCGGTCTGCACATACTTTCCGTTTACCACACGGGAAACTGTGGATATGTCATAGCCGGTCATCTCTGCCACATCTTTCTGCAACAAGGGCTTGAGGTCGGCGCTGTCTCCCGTGAGGAAGAATTTATGCTGCCTACGCAGTATCACCTGCATCACACGAGTCATAGTAACATGGCGCTGGTGTAGTGTCTCAACCAGCATATTGGCGCTGTCGCTATTGGTCTGCAGGAAGTCTATTGTCTCTTTTTCTCCAGCGGTGGGTTTCTTGTTTTGGGTGAGCTGCTGCAACATCTCCTGATAGAAATCGTTGAGCTGCAACTGGGGCAGGCGGCCATCGGCAAGGACAAGGCTGAGCTGACCATCATTGTTCGTGACGATGAAGTCAGGGATGATATAGTTGGCATGGGAGGTCTCGCTCTCGCCATCTCCCGGTTTGGGGTTGAGGCGGCGGATGCGCCTGATGGCTTCATGCAACTGGTCGTCGGTAAGGGGGACAGCCTCCATGATGCGGTCGTAATTGTGCTTGACGAAAAAGTCGAAATAGTGGTCCACCACCTCTATGGCCCATTGCGTAGCCTCATCGTGCTCTCCTGAGCGGTGAAGCTGAATGGAGAGACACTCTTGTAGATTGCGGGCCGCAATCCCGGCAGGGTCTAGCCGCTGCACCTCGTACAGCACCTCTTCTACTTCTTGAAGAGACACTTCGATACCCTGAGTGAAAGCCAGGTCGTTGGCGATGAGGCCGATATCACGGCCCACATAGCCTGCATCGTCAAGGCTGCCTATTATTTCCTCTGCGATAGCGAGCTGGCGGGGGGTGAGGTTGCGCATACCGAGCTGGTCTTTAAGGTGGTCGCCAAAAGAGGCTTCCGAAACGAAGACACGTTCATGAGCATCCTGATTTTTGTCCCGCTCCTGTCGCTCACGATAGCTATAATCGTCATCCTCGGTGTCGATGCCCACATCGGGACCTGATGCTTCAATGCTGGTCTCGGGCAACGACTCCATCATGCCACCCGTGTCAGCCGAAACTTCCAGCATGGGGTTTTTCTCCACCTCCTCCTTGAGTCGCTGTTCCAAAGAGGTAATCGGCAACTGCAAGAGCCGCATCAGCAGAAGTTGCTGAGGGGAAAGCTTCTGCTGCATCTTCATTTTTTGGAGTTGGCCGTTTTTCATAGATTCTGAGTTTGATGAGTGTGCTAGGAATTCAGAAATTCCGGATTCCTGAGTTTTGACTAATAATATAACTAATTTTTACAGTTATTATTATTTCTCCGAGAAAAATTTGTCTTGGAAATTGAGGAGATAGACCTGTCGAGTAGCACGGGTGATGGCCGTATAGAGCCAACGGAGATACTCCCGATCGAGCATATCATCAACAAGATAGCCTTGGTCTATGATGACCGTTTCCCACTGTCCGCCTTGGGTCTTATGGCAAGTGAGGGCGTAGGCAAATTTTATTTGCAGGGCGTTGTAATAGGGGTCCGATTTCAGGGCTTTGAGGCGGTCAGCCTTATGGGGAAGGTCGGCATAGTCCTCCATCACAGCATCAAAAAGACGCTGCGACTCCTCCCGGGTGAGAGAAGGCGACTCACTATGGAGCGTTTCCAGCAGCAACTTGCAGTCTTGGAGGGGTGCATCAGGATAGTCGACAAAACGTAGCGTAGCATCCACAAAGTGGAACCCATATAGTTGCTGATGGTTGCGCAGACTCTGCACCTCCACAATGTCGCCGTTGGCAATAAAACCTATTCCGCTGTCAGCATCAAGCCAGTAATAATTGTTTTTGACCACCATGAGATAGTCCCCTGCATTGACTTCTTCCTCGCGAAAAAGCACGCGATTGCGTATCTCCTGATTGAAAAGATTGGCACGTTTGTTGCTGCGGGTGATGATTGCCACCTGATCCAAACGGTCATTCCCATACACTTGGTGAAGCACCTCCTCAAGGTCGGCACCCGGCAGACGAGCAATGTCTTCGCAATCACTCAGATCAAAGAGGGGCAACTGAGGTGCCTCTGCTTCTTCCAACTGTGATATTTGAACGCGCAGCATGGTGGCATTCAAAAGAATACCCGAGAAACGCTGCTGACGGACCACCTCGGTGAGTTCGTAGTGATGGACCTTAAGCTGCGAAATAGTCCTTAGGTACTGCACGTCAAGGGCCGGACTTTCTGTAGCCCCCACAGGGGGAAGCTGGGCAGTGTCTCCTATCAACATCAGTCGGCAATGACTCCCCTCGGCCACATAGTCTATAAGGTCTTCCAAAAGATTATGATGCCCTACGCCCATTTCATCGGCAAGGCCTATCATAGAAGCCTCGTCGACGATAAAAAGAGTGTAGGTGTGTTTGTTGAGTGCCCGCGCCATGCGCACGGTGCCACTGCCGTCGGTGACGGTCTGGTAGATTTTCTTATGGATAGTGTAAGCGGGCTGCCCTGCATAGCCCGAGAGCACTTTTGCAGCACGCCCTGTGGGCGCCAGCAACAGTGTCTTGATACGCAAGGCCGGCGCTGAATGGATGAGGGCACTAACAAGCGAAGTCTTGCCCGTGCCGGCATAGCCCTTTAGCAAAAAGGCTGCAAGGGGGTCGGGGTCGAACAAAAACTCCACCATCCTGTCACATGCTGTTTGTTGGCCAGCTGTGGGTTGGTGCGGAAAATGGGAAAGGATATAGCGGGCGACGCCTTGCATGAAAGATAAGTGCAAAAAAGGAGGTTCACCCTGGAATGGGGCGAATCTCCTTGTATCAGCTTGTCGTGTTTATTTATTCAGCCTCGGGAGCGGGAGCCTCAACAGGTGTGGTGGCAGGCACGGCAACCGTGGAGCCAGCATTGACGTTGAGGGCATTGGGGTCAACCTGAGTTTCGATGACAGACTCGTTGCTGTGGCGAGGGATAGCCATGGTGGCCAAAAGGGAGAGCACTCCTAAAGCAATGGCAAGGCCCCAAGTGATTCTTTCGATGGTTTCAGTAGTCTTGCGGACACCCATAATCTGGTTGGGAGCGCTAAAGTTGGCAGCAAGACCACCACCTTTGGAATTTTGTATCAAAACAACCACAGCCAGGAAAAGGCATACAAGCAGGATAAGGATAACGATAACGGTGTACATTTTATAACTGATATTTTATTATTTATTCACTTTGTTCATTTTTCAAACGGTCGCTCAGAGCGGCAATTCGAACTGCAAAAGTACTACTTTTTTCGGGATTATTAACCATTAATTTTTCGTACATGGCCAATGCCTGAGCTATTTTCCCTTGCTTCTCCAGCACAAGTGCAAGAGTCTCAGACTCTAACGAATTGTCCACACGAATGCTTTTTTTGGCAAGTTCTTGCACTGGCACCTCCTCAAAACCATCCTCAGAGAGCTTAATTCCGCCATCCTTTTCCAAAAAATTGGTCAGAATAACACTCTTAGGAGCCGTCTTGAAAGAGACTTCCTGATAGGAGTTGATGGCTTGCAACACATCGAAAGGCGCATCATCGGACTCTGCGTCTTGTTTGAAATGGGGCTCCGCAACCATCTCAGTCGCAGGAGTGGGAGCAGGAGGAGGCACTACTGCGGGTGGCGCAACGGGCGCAAAAGGACGGGCATGAGGGAGAGGAACGGCATCCAGCTGTTCGGTAAGCCGCTGGGTATCCTGGAAATAAAGCGACACCCGCGGCAATGACTGCGTTTCCCACAAGGCCGTCCCACCCGATTTGTCGGCCAAAAGAGTGAGCAGTTGCAACGGAACGCTGAAGGGATACCTGTCACGTTCTTGCCGCAATTCCTCCCACTGGGTGGGAGTGAGCACTCCAGGGTGGTCCATCAACTGGCCAAAACTATTTTTATCCATTACAATAACAACTTTTTACATCACAAATTGCGGATGCAAAGGTACAGATTTTTTTTTGAACCGATAAAAAAACAACGATTTTTTAACATATCGACCTAAATAACAACAGTTTAAGCAAATCCCACATGAGAAAAAATATTTTTTTTCTTGTCAATTAAAAAAAAGTTCGTACTTTTGCAACTCCAAAATTTGAGTAAAAATGAAGAGAACATTCCAACCATCACGCAGAAAGAGAGTCAATAAGCACGGTTTTCGCCAGAGAATGTCTACCGCCAACGGAAGAAAAGTTTTGGCCGCACGCCGCAAAAAAGGCAGAAAAAAATTAACCGTGTCCGACGAGCGATAAATCGATTATCGGATTTACTATTTATAGACTCTTTGCAAAGAGAAAAGAAGTATTGTCGTGCAGTACTTCTTTTTTTTTACAAAAACATCATAACCCCCAACAGTTCATGAAAATGCGCAAAAGCAAGGTCCAGCCCGTCCTAGAGGACGTCCTCATCACCGACGTAGGTGCCGAGGGCATGGCCGTCGCCCGCATAGACGGCATGGTCCTTTTCGTCCCCTTTGTCGTCCCCGGCGACATAGCCGACATCAAGTTAATCAAAAAGAAAAAAAACTACGCTGAAGGTCGCGCGGTAAACATCAAGCACTATTCCGACAAACGCGCGGAACTGATGTGCCCCCACTTCGGCACCTGCGGCGGATGTCGGTGGCAGAACCTCCAGTACCGCTACCAGCTAGAAGCCAAGCAGCAACAGGTGAGAGACAATCTGGAGCGCCTGGGGCATGTGGACTGTTCCAACATGCAGCCAATCTGTGGTTCGGAGCAAATTTTCTATTATAGGAACAAGCTGGAGTACACCTTCTCTACCAAAGCCTGGCACGACCAGCCACCATTGCCCGATGCCCCCGCCGAACCCGGTGCCCTGGGGTTCCACATCCCCACCCTTTTCGACAAGGTGCTGAATATCGAGCATTGCGCCCTACAAGATGAACTGAGCAACCAGATACGGCTGGCCGTGCGCGACTATGCCATCTCCCACCAGTTGCCTTTCTACGACATCCGCAACCACACCGGCTGCCTGCGCAACCTCATCATCCGCAATACCAGCACGGGGCAATGGATGGTAGTGCTAGTGATTGCCGAATACACCCCGGGCTGGGAGGGCCTGATGGAGCATTTGCGTGACAGCTTCCCTCAAATCACCTCTTTGCAATACATCTTCAATGACAAGATGAACGACTCCTATGCCGACCTTCCCTCGATAACCTTTGCCGGCCAGAGCTATGTGGAGGAGGTAATGGAAGGCTATAACGGCGCTCCGTCATTGCATTTCGCCATCAAACCCCAAACCTTCTATCAGACCAACTCGGCTCAAGCACAAAGACTTTACAGTTTTGTGGCCCAGTATGCAGAGCTATCGCCTGATGATATCGTTTACGACCTCTACACCGGCACCGGAACCATTGCCCTGTTCCTAGCCCGCATGTGCAAACAAGTCATTGGTATAGAGTACGTAGAGGACTCTATTGCCGCAGCACGCCAAAACGCCATAAGCAACCACATCAGCAACACCCAATTCCACGCAGGCGACATGGCCAAGGTGCTCACCCCAGCATTTGTGGCCGAACATGGCAACCCCGACGTAGTCATTACCGACCCTCCTCGCGCAGGCATGCACGAGAAAGTGGTGGAACAGCTGTTGGCCATGAATCCTCGCAAAATCGTATATGTGAGTTGCAATCCAGCCACCCAAGCACGCGACCTGCAACTACTGTCAGCCAAATACAGCATTGGCCGCATCCAGCCTGTCGACATGTTCCCCCACACACAACATGTGGAGAATGTCGTAGAACTGAACAGAATAGAAAACCTCGGTTAAGGGATTGACGAGAATTCCAACTACTATATTGAGCTGAATCCAGGTCGAATGGATTCAGCTCTTTTCGTAACACCCTACCGCATGTTATATGTGCTGCTCCACACACTCATCCGAGAGCAGCCGTTTTCCCTGCTTCATATCCACAACCGACTCTCACACACTGCCATAAGCCAAAACCACAAATACAGTTCCTTCACCCAGACGTAATGGTCAAAAACAATGTTCGGACAGGGCTTAAAGCTTTCTTTTATCGTTGTTTGTACAAACTAGAAGGTCATGAACAAAAAGATACTATTGCTATGGTAACGATAAAGCCTAGAAATATGGAGGTACGAAAGGAGCCCAGAGACTTCGTTGTTGGGCCTGCGGAGAACATTTTTCAGAAGGCAACTGTATAGATGCAGCAAAGCTGTGGTAAGAGCATATTCCAAGTGGAAACAGACCTACGTCCAACCAGCAAAGAAGTACGGCTGTTCATCAAGCACGGCCTAACGCATACTCGATGCCCAAAGTTCACCATTGTTTTACCTTATCGGTTATTCCTCAAAGAGCTGTTCCCCAGCAGAGTGTCCCTCCGCTTAATCTGCGGCGCAACGGTACAACCAGTTTTTCCTCCGGGCAATTCCTTTATGAAACTCCACCACGTATTTTGTCCATTAGCGGACAGTACTTCTAGAGGGAAAATTCCTTCCGTCCATCACACCTACAAAGGAGGTTAAAACACAAAAAAAGAGGGCTCTTTTAGATAACATTTCTACAATGGTTGAGTTATCTTTCATTTTTACATGGTAAAAAAACCTAATACAAGCATAAGTTAAACGTAATATAAATGGCGAACGTACACCAAAGCTATTTGCGAAAGGATAATTTTTTTTTAGAGGCTAAAAAGCATCGCGAGGAAAGCGCCGATAACGGAAAGACTGCCGCATACGGCAGCCCCTTCATCGGTGTTTTACTTTGTGGGCCGTTCCATGAGGCGCGGTACCCGCAGCAGAGCCTCTCGCCACTTGGTCGAAGGTGCAATGGCAGCGACTGTTTTTCATCCGACCAATCCCATAAAATGACTCAACCTTTCCTTTTTGTCCCTTATCGAACAAGCACTCTGAAAAACCATCTAGCATGTCCTTTACGCCTCATTTTTAGATTCACAAACGTCATTTTGTAAAAAAAAAGTGGCAGTTTCAAAAAAAAATATTATCTTTGCACATTGTAGTACCACAGTCCAAACGTGGGCTCAATTACAACAATATATTGATAATAAATAAATAAAGGATAAATTAATTAATTTTCACAAGATGAAAAAAGCATTATTAAGTCTGTTATTGGTCGCTGCTTTCATGCCCTTTGCCTTGGCTCAGGACAAAGGTCAGCGCGCAATGAATTACACCGACGCTTCCGCATGTCAGAGCTACACCTGGTCCGTTAACGGCCAGACCTACACCACGGATACCATTGTCACCTTCGTCAATGCCACGGACGATACTGTTTTCGTCCTAAACTTGACCATCAACACTCCCTACACCCAGAACGAAATCGTCCCCAGCAACCATTGTACTTACACATGGCGTGGCAATACATACAACACGTCCGACAGCTACAGCGACACCGTTGTGGCCGCTGCCGGTTCTGGCTTATGCGACAGCATTTTCAACCTGGTGCTCACCGTTTCCAACGTTGAATACGACACCATAGCTGTTTCTGCCTGTGGCAGCTACGATTGGAACGACAGCACTTATTCCAACTCTGGCTACTACACCGCCACCACCACTTCCGACAATTGCGTTCACAACGACGTACTCGCCCTGAACATTGTCACCTCTCTGAATGTCTATGAAGCCGTTGATATTTGTGGCGACTACAACTGGTATGGCAACACCTATACCGAAAGCGGTATCTACACCCACACTGTCACCGACACCGCCATAGGATGCGACACCGTCCACAATCTGACCCTCAACATCATAACCAACACTGCCAACATGACTGAAGAGGAAGCCTGTGGCTCCAAAACTTGGAGAGGTCAGACTTTCACCGCTTCTGGTATTTACAATGTATACGACACCAACGCCACCACCCATTGCGTGACCATCTACCCCCTCACCCTTACCATTAGAGAGCCTCGTACCAACACCAAAGATACCGCTATCACAGGCTGCAACAGCGTCCTGTTCAACATCAGTTCTAGAGCGGGCAGCACTTACAAGACTTTCCGTGAGAGCACCATTTGGGACACACTCTTCTTCGACCACAGCCTGAACAGATGCTATGACAGCACCATCCACCTGACGGTCAACATCAACAAGTCTGGCACCGACACTACCTGGGCCAACAGCTGCGACAGCTTTTACTGGAAAATGAATAAAGCCACCTACTACACCACTCCCACCACCGAACCTCGTTTCTCCTCCGGTGTCGACAGCAACGGTTGCGACAGTGTCCACATTCTTTCACTCACTATCAACAAGGCTCCTGTCATTAGTGCCATCAATGGCGAATGGCATCTCAATGCCGGCGACACAGCAGTCCTCTATCCCACCTGCACCAGCGGTGCTTCGTACAAATGGACTTATGGCAACGGCCAGACCTCCACAAGCGACACCCTCCGTATCCCCAATGTACAAGGCAACATCGATGTAGCCCTCCAGGCCACCATCAACTATAGCAATAACCTCCAATGCTCCGACACCAGTTGGATTACCATCGTCACCTTCGTGGGCATCAACGGAGTAGAAAACACCGTGGTCAACCTTTATCCTAACCCCACTGCCGGCCAGCTCAACATACAGAGCCAAGATGACGTCAAGAGCGTGGTCATTTTCAACAGCCTTGGTCAACAAGTTGCCGTTAAACAGGATTTAGGCACCCAGAGCGTAATGAACCTTTCTAACCTCAGCAAGGGCAGCTACACCATGCGTCTCACCCTGCAGAATGGACAGACCATCACTCGCAAATTCATCATCACCAAATAAGTCCCCCACAAGGGTGACTTCCCCACAAAAAGCGTTCGGCACCCATGTGTCGGACGCTTTTTAGTAAACATGAAAAAATGAAACAAATCCTGTATCTTTCTATCCTCACTGCCCTCCTCCTCAGTGCTTGTGGCAACAGAGCCGAACAGCCCATCCGACTACAGGGCGAAACCCAGGGCACTTACTACAGCATCATCTATTACGACTCCCTCCAACGCAATTTGCAGCCCCAAATCGACTCACTTCTGCACGATTTTGACCTAACGGCCAATCTCTGGGTGGACAGCTCCCTCATACGCCGCATCAACCGTAACCAAGACACCATTATTAGCGAGATGTTTCGCGACATTTTGCTCAAATCCCTGGCCATAAACCAATACACCCATGGGGCTTTCAACTGCAAAATAGGGTCGCTTGTCAACCTCTACGGCTTTGGATTCGAAAAGCGCAAAGACGTTTCTGACCAACAGATCGACAGCATACTCACCTACATAAAACAGGACAGCACCATCATCTCCCCCACCCAGCAGCCCGGCGAATATGTCCTCACCAAGTTGCCACAGATACAACTCGATTTCAACGCCATCGCGCAAGGATACACCTCCGACCTAATTGCCCAAATGTTCGACCGGCTGGGGCTTGACAACTATCTTATCGACATTGGGGGCGAAGTGATTGCAAAAGGCCGCAAAAGCAATGGTGAGCACTGGACCGTAGGTATCGAACGCCCAGCCGAATCCAAATACAGCGAACAGCAGGTCGAAACTGCCATCCTGCTCGACAACCAGTCGGTAGTTACCTCCGGCAACTACCGAAAGTATTACGAGGAAAACGGCGTACGCTATTCACATACCATAGACCCTGCCACCGGGCATCCTGTTGCCCACTCACTACTGAGTGTCTCAGTAGTGAGCAAAGAGTCTTGGTATGCCGATGCCATGGCCACAGCCTTTATGGTCATGGGGCTGGAGAAATCGCTACAATTCATCGAACAGCATCCTGAGGACCCCGACATCCAAGCCGTATTCTTCATCTATAATGAACAGGGCCAATATAAGACCTATGCTACACCAAAATTTCAAGAAATAATCAAAGAAATCTAAACAACAACACATCGTATGAAATCAATGACAGGCTTCGGCAAAAGGCAATGCTCCATTACCGATCGCAAAATCACTATCGAAATTAAAACACTCAACAGCAAGGCTCTCGACCTCATCGTCAAAGTGCCTGCCTTCCTTCACTCTCATGAGATAGAGCTGCGGACCATGCTCAACCAACTAGAACGTGGCAAGGTTGAAATGCTCGTCACCGAAGAGTGCGACACCGCCTGCTCCAACCGAATTAACCAAGCATTAGTAACAGAACGTTACCAAGAACTCACGACCCTGGCTGACACCCTCAACTGCTCCGACAAGCACCTATTCGAAACAATCCTAGCTATGCCTGACGTATGGGAAAGCAACAGCAACAACGAACTGACCGATAACGACTGGGACACCCTGGCTAGAACCATCCAAGAGACCATTGCAGAGGTGGACCAAACTCGCACACACGAGGGAGGCATTCTACAGCAGGACTTTGTAAAGCATGTCAATCTGATAGAAAGGTTGTTGGGAGAGATACCCCAATACGAAAGCGAGCGCATCGATACAGCCAAAGAACGCATACGCAAATACTTTGCCGAAACGGCCATCAAAGAAATCGACCAAAACCGTTTTGAGCAAGAACTCATCTATTACCTAGAAAAACTCGATATCACCGAGGAGAAAATCCGTCTGCAGAAACACATCGACTATTTCCGCCAAACCATGGAAAACGAAGAAGGCAGTGGCAAGAAGCTGGGTTTCATCGCTCAAGAGATGGGGCGCGAAATCAACACCACCGGCTCAAAAGCCAACCACGTGGAAATACAAAAAATAGTAGTACAGATGAAAGACGAGTTGGAGAAAATCAAAGAACAACTAGGCAATATACTATAGGTGGGTCCTATTAATTTGGTTTTTGAGAGCGCGTGCCTCCGGCACGCTAATATGTATTTGCTTGGTATACCCACACTATTGGAAAGTGGTTGCTCCCTCCGGTCGCGACCTGAAAGTGGTTGCTCCCTCCGGTCGCGACCCGCACAAGTGGTTGCTCCCTCCGGTCGCGACCCGCACAAGTGGTTGCTCCCTCCGGTCGCGACC
>CAMVMF010000053.1 GCA_947168515.1 uncultured Bacteroidales bacterium | reverse complement strand
CCATTCTCAATTCCCCATTCTCAATTCCCCATTCTCAATTCCCCATTCTCAATTCTCAACTCTCAATTCTCAACTCTCAACTCTCAATTCTCAACTCTCAATTCTCAACTCTCAATTCTCAACTCTCAACTCTCAATTCTCAACTCTCAACTCTCAACTCTCAATTCTCAACTCTCAACTCTCAATTCTCAACTAGGCCACCACGATGCTCTCGTCGTCCTCCACGCGCAGGTTTTTCATGATGAACTCGCGGCGGTCGGCCGTGTTCTGCCCCATGTAGAAGCGCAGCACGCCGCCTGTGTCGAAGTCCTTGTGCAGGATAACGGGGTCGAGGCGCATGTCCTGGTTGATAAAGCCCTTAAACTCGTCGGGCGAAATCTCGCCGAGACCTTTGAACCGGGTGATTTCAGCACCGGCGGTATTGCGGATGGCTTCGATGCGTTCTTCGTCGGAGTAGCAGTAGGTGGTTTTTTGTTTGTTGCGGACGCGGAAGAGGGGGGTCTGCAGGATGTAGACGTGGCCCTGGCGCACTAGGTCGGGGTAGAACCGCAGGAAGAAGGTGAGCAGCAGCAGGCGGATGTGCATGCCATCGACATCGGCATCGGTGGCAATCACCACGTTGTTGTAGCGCAGGTTCTCCATGCCGTCGTCGATGTCGAGGGCGTTGTGCAGGAGGTTGAGCTCCTCGTTTTTGTATATTTCGGCTTTACCCACCGAGACAGTGTTGAGGGGCTTGCCGCGGAGACTGAAGACAGCCTGGGTCTCCACGTCGCGGCTTTTGGTGATGCTGCCGCTGGCCGACAGACCCTCGGTGATGAAGATGGTGCTCTCCAGCCGACGCTGGTGGTTGCTGTTGTAGTGCACGTGGCAGTCGCGCAGCTTGCTGTTGTTGAGGCTGGCTTTCTTGGTACTTTCTTTGGCCAGCTTTTTGATGCCGGCAATCTCCTTGCGTTCTTTCTCGTTGCGCTGTATCTTCTCCAAGAGGATTTCTGCCGTCTCGGAGTGCATGTGCAGGTAGTTGTCCAGGTGGCGTTTGAGTATGTCGAGGACGTAGGTCTTGAGGAAGGGGCTGTCGTTGGTGCCGTCCTGTTTGTTGGGGGCCAGATGGGTAGAGCCCAGCTTGGTCTTGGTCTGGGCCTCGAAGACGGGTTCCTGAATGCGGATGCAGAGGGCACAGACCAGCCCTTGGCGCACATCTTCGGGGGCGAATTCCTTTTTGTTGTAGAACTCCTTCACCACGCGGGCGTAAGCCTCGCGGAAGGCGCTCTGGTGGGTGCCGCCTTCGGTGGTGTGCTGGCCGTTGACGAAGCTGTAGTAGTAGTCGCTGCTTTGGCCGTTGACGTGGGTGAATGCAGCCTCGAAATCCTCGTCCTTGATGTGGATGATGGGATAGAGGGGTTGCCCCTCCATGTTGTGTTCCAACAGGTCTAGAAGGCCGTTTTTGGAGTAGTAGCGTTTGTCGTTGTAGTAGAAGGTGAGGCCGCGGTTGAGGTAGCAGTAGTTCCAAACGCGCCGCTCCACGTATTCGCCTATGAAGTGGTAGTTGCCAAAGAGCTTGCCGTCGGGAACGAACTCCACCAGGGTGCCGGAGGCCATGAATGGGTCAGCGGCGGTGTAGGGTTCGATGCCGCTGTCGTGGGTGAGCTTGCCCTCGCTGAACTCGGCCCAGCGGGTCTTGCCCTCGCGGAACGACTGCACGCGGAAGTAGCTGGAGAGGGCATTGACGGCCTTGGTACCCACGCCGTTGAGTCCTACACTCTTCTGGAAGACCTTGCTGTCGTATTTGGCGCCGGTGTTGAGCTTGCTGACGGCTTCCACCATCTTGCCCAGAGGGATGCCGCGGCCGTAGTCGCGGATGCTGACTTTGCGCTCGGCAAAGTTGATGGTCATCTCTATCCGCTTGCCAAAGCCGGAGGTGAACTCGTCGATGGCGTTGTCGATGACCTCTTTGATGAGGACGTAGATGCCGTCGTCGTGCGACGAGCCGTCGCCCAGCTTGCCGATGTACATGCCGGGGCGCAGCCGGATGTGTTCCATATCTTCGAGGTGGATGATGCTGTCGTCGCCGTAGTTGGCTGCAGTGTTCAGGGGCAGGTTGTTGTCTTCTTCGGTGGCCATAATGTGCTTATTTTTGAAACTGCAAAAATACACAAAAAAATCCAAATAACGTTTTTTCCAGAGGCATGTTCCTGTGTGATGGCAGCATCTGATGTGTCCCGTCGCCAAGGCCCTCCGTCTCGCCCTGCTTGCTCACTTGGTATTACGTGGTAAAATAGTGTAAGAACTCATTGTACAACGCATACATCCACCGGTAGTCCATTACGGTCTACGTAGTCTATATGTTCGCATTGGCTGAGCCATTCTGTATAGGTGCATCTCTTACACCAATGCTCTTTCCATTCTTTCCCGCACACGATGCACCTATTATCGTTGGCAGGGTGCTCCTCGCCGGGGATTATCCTGCAAGTGTAACAAGAATTGTCGCCCTGTAGTGGTGAGCAGTGTCTGGTGGTGTCAATCTGTATCAATTGTGTACCACATTGTGCTAGATTAATGAAGTTTTCTTCAGCTGGCTTGCTGTTGATATCTGGGATTAACATTGCTATTATCAACACAATAGTCACGAAGCAAACTATCATGAAATCTGGAATTTCTTTTTTCATTTTTTCTTTTTTTTGTAGCGGTTAATAAAAAAAAGTATAGGCTTGTATAGGCTTGCTCTCATTACCACTCACATGATGTGGGGCTATTAAATGTCAGCCGATTGCCGTTTCGATGAAACGCGCTTTCATGTTAGTCGTCGTTTCACCCTCTTTTTTCATCATCTCTTTGTAGTGTATTTGCTATTTCTAAACCGAGTTTCTGTGCGCCAGGGAATAGTACATCTTTACAAAATATTATTATGCAGTATTTCTCTCTGTATACTATAGAGTATTCTTCGATGTAATAATTATCAGTGCTGATGGCTGCAAAAGACATTTCGTGTTCAATCCCACCGCAATGCTGATTGGCCAATCCTATAAAGGCAGTAATTGGTACGCTCACCCAAGCTTGTCCCAGACATAATTTCTCATAATCACTATCTTCCTCTATTGTTGTCCCAGGCAAGTGGCTGGTGATGGCCAGGCTGAGGTCTTCCATGGTTGGAAAACAGCCTTGACATATATTAATTACACTTTCTGGGCAGAGATTGTCTGAGATAGTGGTGCCAATGGAGGCCGCCCCACAATGCTCCTTGCAAGCTAGTAATAATATTGGTATAAGTAACGGCCCCGGCATGATGCGCTCTGTTCTTGCCGATTCAATATTATATTCTCCTCGGTCGTTTTCACCAATTCTATGGGCCAAGAGGTTCCCACAAGAATCAATCACTACCACCTCAATGTGTTTGGCTTGGTGCAAATGGAGAAATTCGTTGATCAGGCTATCTGTGGTACGTTCGGTTCCGTACATGATGGCAGCTTCCTCTCTTTGGCACGAGGCCATCAAAAAGATGCAAATAGCCGTTATTGCTAAATTTAAAATAGTTTTTCTTTTCATAACTAAGTGATATTTGGTGAAGGGTACCCGTCCATTGCTAGTTTACTAAAAAGAATACTCTATCGAGAAGTTTTCGAATTTCCAGGGTTTCTCGTCCGTGTCGGTAATGGTGTCACTCGGAGTACTCTTGACGACCTCAGCCTCCCTCTCTCTGTTTTGATTGTGGGTGATGATGCTGATTATTAGCAATAAAGACGCGACGAATAACATAGATATAACGAACATTCCTTTTTTTTTCTTCAGCCAACCAACTGACATAAAAGCCGTACTAGCGATGAAGGAAACCATAATAATAAAACCAAAAATATCTTTCATGTTTAAGATGTTTTTTAGGGTGTCGAATAGTTACATATTCGATGCCATTGTATTCTTTATTCTTTATAGCGTTGTATCTGGATTAAAAAAAGAGGATGCCCCAAAAGTCTTGGGGCATCCTGTGATTCCTAGAGTTTTGCAACTTCTTTGACGATATTTACGCAAAGATTGCGGATTTGTAGTAGTTCATTGATGCTACACCATTCATAGACAGTGTGCTCAGAGTTCTGGCCGCTATAAATGCAACTTGCCCCAGACAGACCCCGAGCCACCATCATGGCACCGGTGGTGCCCGCTCGGATCACTTCGGGACTCATCGTGAGGCCAGTCCTGGCAGCGGCTCTCTCAATAACTGGTATCGTATGTGTACTCATGCTGTAGGCAACATTCTCATACTGAAGATAATTGGCCTCAAGCTCAATCCTGAGTCCAGGGAACGCATCCAGTGTTTTTCTTTGAGCCTCACTCAAGCAGTTTGCATATGAGGCGCTGTCCTCCTTGGCGAAGTACCTTATACGAAATTTCACGCGATATGAACCATCGCCCAGATCATCAATGATATAGGCTTGTAGGTATCCCTGGTCGCCTGCCGAGTGCATCGGATTAAATTCAGGCGGAATTTGGCCTATGAAGTAGGCAAGTGCGGTATGGGCATCAACATATCCGTTGGTTCCGCCAAATGCGGGGTGCCGCAGATTTCCAACAAACTTATATGTGCGGCCAACAGCAGAAAAATTGCTTGTGCTATATTGCCAGGGCTCGCCGCCATCGACATCGATAAATATGTCTGGCGTACCACCAAGTAACTGAAGATCGACCCGATAGGCGGCCATCCCCACATCTTCATTTTGGGTGAGCATTACGTAGACATCTCCATGGGGACTCTTGTCTAGCAGGATTTGTTCGATCATGCTAACTAGGATTGCGCACCCGGTTTTATCGTCAGCACCAGTATTGGTGCGTCCGCGGGACGTAACTAGGATATGCCCTATGACATCTTTTAAGTGGGCTCCGGTGGCGGAGTCGGGACTGAGCATCAGGCCGCTCGTGCCAAGTGGGATATCGCCACCCTGATAGTCCTTGATGACCTGGGGGATCAGGAGGCCATCTGCAGCCACCTCCGGCGTGACGTCCATGTGGGCCATAAAACATACGGAGGGGCAGCGTTTTCTTGTGTTTGCTGGCACTTTGGCGTACACGTAGTAGTCAGGGGATAGGGTCACTTCTACATTGCCACCAAGACTTTTGATTTCCTGGTAGATGTGTTGTGCTATCTTCTTTTGCCCTTCGTTCATCGGCCATTCTGTTGCGGGGTCGTCGGGGTAGGTGCTCTGGCTTGGGATTTGAACATAGGATAGGTAACGCCTGAGCATGCGCTCCAAGTCCTGTTGCCTGAGCATGCGCTCCAAGTCCTGTTTGTAGGGCTCTTGCACCAATGGCACAAAGGCCTGTGGATGTGTCCGCGTGCCAACCTGCGGAGGTGTTA
This sequence comes from uncultured Bacteroidales bacterium, assembly GCA_947168515.1. Classification (GTDB taxonomy): domain Bacteria; phylum Bacteroidota; class Bacteroidia; order Bacteroidales; family P3; genus Colimorpha. The sequence goes on along the minus strand of CAMVMF010000053.1, from coordinate 15,028 downwards.
CGACTTTAGACGCAATCTGCGGAGTGCGTTGTTGGGTGGCAAGACTGATGTGTGACGTGCGGATGGTTGGTGTCTGAACTGTCGGTACATTCCTTGGCAGGTGAAAAAGGAGCGCCCCTCCAAGGTTTCGTAAGAATATTCGACTACCCTGACAGTAGGCTTGGCCACAGATGGATGTGGCCAGAAGTAAGAAGACGGCTACAGTCCTTGTCCTTGTTGTGTTTGCGATGTGTTTCATTTTTCTTATTTTTTACTGTGTTATTAAATTGTATATAGTATTGCATACTGAGATATGCGTATTATATACGATAAATCCCGATGCAAATATACAAATTATTTTCTATACAGCAATTAATTTTTGAGCTTTTTTTTGAGCTTTATTTACTGCGTTTCTTGTAAAAATATGATTAATAGTTGATTGTAGATTAATTTTAAGTACTAAAAAATTAGTATTAATTACGTAGTTTTTCTTTTATATACTCAAGAATGGTGGTGTAAATGGTGAAATTGATGGGAAAAAAGGTAAGAATATATTGATGAGAGGTCTAATGCCTTGATATTCTTTGTGTGTATACGTTTTAGGGAGTGATGATACATCTGACTGATCGAACCATTGTTGTTGTGTTGTTTTTCTGATAAACTACTGGTTGTAAGTTAGATGTACCTGCTTGTAATATCCATTTTTTTTGATGTGGTGTCCGTCGCCCTTTTGATTGATTAGCGAAAGTGGCACATTTCCTTGATTCTGGCGATGATATTGTTTGTTGGTTCTTGTTTGCTGGTATTTATTACTGACTCTTGCTTGCTGAGGTGCGGTTAATAAATAAGTGGAAGCGATAAAGGCTTTGAGAGTCGTATCTCCAATAATCCCTCATTGGTTGTGGGATGGCAGAATGACATAATATTAATGTTTCGTAGTGAAGAATACGCCTTGTGGGTGTTCTAACAGGGCATAATAAACCCTCTTTAATTAGAGGTGGTAAGAAAATATGGTGAAACGGTGATTGACTAGCGGGCGCGTTTCTCCTAATCACTTATCATTCCCTACCCCCTCCACACACAACGTGAAGAGTTATCGAGAGTAAGGCTCACCAAGCCTTTGTTTTTTACCTTATTGTTTAGCCGTTACCTAAGGTCGTATCACCTTATTATTTTACACCAAACAGTCGTTTGCCTACTTCTTTTGGCTCTGGCGTGGGCGTGGGTTGAAGGCAAAATCCTTGTTCTTCTGGTATTCAGAATATACGCTCTCGTCAAATTCAAAATATTCCTGACGGCCTTGCAGATGTCCTCCTTGGGGTGGGTTTTCTGTGGACGGCAGAATCAGCCTTCGTTGCAAAAGGAGTTTCTTCAGATTGCTACGGTCCAGGCTAGGGTAGTCCAAGATGGTTTCGTACAGGTGAGCTATGTCGTTAATTGTAAATTTGTTATTGAGCATCCCACGGCCTATTGGTTGAGTTCTTGCAATTTCGGAGAGCCGCTGTAGCGCCTGTGAGATGATTTCGCAATGGTCGTAGCCAATGGGTAGTTGGCTTATGTCGTTGACGGGGAACCATTTGAGGTCTTCCTCGAAATAATCAGGTATCCGTTCCCGCGGCATGGTCATCAGCATATACGGAACAGAGATGGTTCTTTGTCTCCAGTCCCTTGTTGGCGAAAATTTGGCAAGCAATTGAGTAAATTCTACCATTGGGCCAGCATGAACCTCATGGGATCCCTCGGGTGTCAATGTCTCGTCGCCTTCTATTTGTATTATGCTGTTTGGGTCGATCAAACTGTAAGTAATAGTTCGGGAGGTGTCCTGGTGGGTGTATTCTTCACTCTCGAACCGCTTGCTCTCGGACCGGCTTAGTTCTATGCTGAAGGTCAATGCTCTGATGATGACCTGAGCTAACGTCTCGGCTCCGTCAAATTCATTGCCGGGGTCAATACCTCCTTGTAGGATTCTTCCGGGCAGCACCCACTCTTTCTTTTTTTTCTTCACATTGGTTTTGCGTCGAAGGAGAACGTGTAAGAGGTTGTTGTCGTTCTCGGGCATAATGCCAAAAACCACACAGTCTACAGCCACATAAGGTCTTGCGTGCTTGTAGTGGAATGGTTTCTCGTCAATGTTTTCAGTCAGAGGTTTGGAGTCGGTCATGAAAATGTGTTTGATGAACTCTATTGTCTTTTTTTTCTATTCCAAACGTTTTTCTTTTTTTTTTATTGTGTATTGTAGAAAAAACATTATTTTTGTATCGTCAGTTATTGCTGGTATTTTTGTTCAACTATTTTAAAGACAATTCTATATGGGAAGCTACAGGCACATCAGGGCTATCTTTTCCGGGGCTACCCAGTCGGGCTCCGACCTGAAAGGGGCTGCCAAGCGTTACGATGTCTTCATCTCCTACCGCAAGGAATATGGTGGGCTGGCCAAGGACGATATTGGCTGTTCCATTGCGCGCAACCTGGCCCAGGCTCTTGAGGCCGAAGGCTACAGCGTTTTCTTCGACTGCGATAGGTCGCCATTCCCTACTTTTGATGAAGCAAGTGCTGCCATGCGGCGTGCTAGGACGGTCTGTATTCTCCTGTCCGACTACTTTTTCAAGAACCTTGACCCTACGAGTGGTTATGCCCAGGAGCTACATACAGCAGAGGCCATCTACAGGCAGGACAAAGAGCGCGTGTTTTTTTTGAATATTAATGGTACATTCCATATTTCCTCGGTGGAGGGCACAGCGTATGCGTGGCTTTCTAAAATAAACTACAAAAGGTTCCAGACTGCTAGGGGCTTCAGGAAGTATTTTGAAGAGTTCCTGCCTGCCGTTGGGTTGAAAAGGCTCCCTGTGAATAGGAGAATCAGGCTTCTCCGTCTTCTGTTGCTGTTGGTGGTTGCCGTCATGGCGGCAGGCTGGTACTATGACAGTCACGTGCGAAATAGGTTGTTTTTTACCGGAGGGGGCACGGTGAAAAATTTTTTGATTAAGGAAATGCATGTAAACGTAGATAAATATGACTATGGCGGTTGCTACCAACACCAACCGTCGCTGCCAGCCGCTGTGCTACTGGCTGAAGAGGCCAAACACGAAGGCGATTTATCTAAGAAGAGGGATTGGAAAGGCCATTACGAGTACGTCATTTTGTCAACCGGGCAAATCGATACTAGCAAATTCTTCCGTATCCTGTCCTCCAAAGAATTCAAAAATCGGTATCGGATATTGGAATATAAGTTGGGCTATGCCGTTGCTCAGGTGGTTATATATCCCGAAGACCCCAACTGCAAGGACACTATCAGTCTGAGCAAGCTCAAGGATTTGATGGCCGACCCTTCCACTTTCGTTGTCACCACCGATGAGCAGTCCGGCACCTATGCCACCTATGCCACTCTGCTGCCAGGTTTTGACTCCTTGATGGCCCGGAAACGAGCCAAAGGGGCGATAGAAGAGTTTACGCCCCAGTCTCCTGAAGATTTCTTGACCACCAAACTTGACAAGGGTTGGTCGCGGGTGGTAGTGTTGCAGAATAACTATTACAACATTTTCGATGAGGCCGGTGTTAATGGGCGCGACAGTGCCTATGAGGCTGCGGTGATCGACTCAGTCAGGGATACTGTACGCCTACCCCTCTATGTCTATATGGTCGTTGAAAAAGGAGAAGACGATCGGTTTTATATCAAAGCCAACTCGTTGAAAGGGAGGTTTCTAAGAAAGGTGGGTTATGAGTTCTCCAGTAAAAGCCAAAATCTGTGTAGCTGGATGGATGAGGATTTGATAAAATAATTAGGGAGAAAACGCAAGATAGACTACAAATTGATACAACAGGTCCAGGTCCTGGGTATAGTGATACCCGAGGAGATATTGGAGGACTTTGAAATAGTGCGGATAGAGGAGTGGGAAGAAGAGCGGCGTTCCACATGGTGGAGAAGGAGGGCCGGAAGCCAAAAGTCGAAGAGGAACTGTTGAAGGACGGCTTTATGCGGCCGAAGGACATCGTGCACTATCCGTCTGGGATGAAGCGTTGCACGATGCGGCTGAAGCGGTGCAGGTGGGTGAGCAAGGCAGGCCGTGGCAGGTGCTATTACAACCAGTACTCCTACACAGAAGAGGGCTGCCAGGAGACACCAGTCGGTATGACTGTTTTCACATGTCAAACTTTAATCTTAAATCACGCCCCTTTGGGGACTCTTCTTTCGCTTTTGTCTGACAGCCAATGCACCACGCTAGGCTGCAGGAGTATGTGGATAGTGGGTGACCCGCCAGCTTGGTCCTGCCGCAGGACGCAAATGTGGCTGCTGGAAAGGGCAAATCACACTCCGCCGTGCCTTCTCCGTTCCTTGTCTCTCGGAGCGAACCTACAGCGAAGGCAGGGCGTTGGCTCTTTGGGGCGATGGGGACGGAAAACGCTGTAGGCACCTGTCCGTGGCGGCCTTGTCCGCCACGGATAAAAGAGGTGGGCGATGAGGTGCTGCTGCAGGCACTTTACGAACGTGTCTTCTTTTTTTTATGCAATTATTTTATTATGTCAGAATAAAATCGTATCTTTGCAAATTGGATTTTTGAACGAAAGGTACATTAATTATTAATCACATAAAACTAATACTATGGCATTTAAAGGACAAATCGTAATCGATACCGAGCATTGCAAGGGATGCGGCGTTTGCATAGAAGCATGCCCGATGCACTGCATTGAGATATCGAAGAATGTAAACAGTAAGGGCTATAACTACACCCACACTGTCAACGACCAGTGCATCGGCTGCGCCAGCTGCGCTATGGTGTGCCCTGACGGCGTCATCTCCGTCTACAAAGTCAAATGTTAAACAAGTAAAAGAAAGATAAACATGGCAAAAGAACTGAAATTAATGAAGGGCAATGAAGCTATTGCTCGCGCTATGATTGCCAGCGGTACGGACGGCTACTTCGGCTATCCTATCACTCCGCAGTCTGAAGTTATGGAAACTCTGATGGCCGAAAAACCTTGGGAGACCACCGGTATGGTCGTCCTGCAGGCCGAGTCCGAGCTGGCTTCCATCAATATGGTGTACGGTGGTGCTGCTACCGGTAAGAAGGTTGCCACCTCTTCCTCTTCCCCCGGAATCTCGCTGATGCAGGAAGGCCTCACCTACCTCGCTGGTGCCGAAATCCCCTGCGTCATCATGAATGCAATGCGCGGCGGCCCAGGCCTTGGCACCATCCAGCCTGCCCAGTCCGACTATTTCCAGAGCGTTAAGGGCGGTGGCCACGGCGACTACCAGCTCTATACCATCGCTCCCTCCAGCGTACAGGAGATGTATGACTTTGTCTTCGACGCTTGGGATATCGCTTTCAAATATCGTAACCCCGTGCTGATCCTCACCGATGGCGCTATCGGCCAGTGCATGGAGAAGTGCTACACTCGTGACTATATCCCCCGTTGGACCGAAGAGGAACGCCGCAAGAATGCTCCTTGGGGCACTTGGGGCAAACCCGCTACCCGTAGCCACAACATCATCACCTCTCTCGAACTGGAGAGCTCCCGTCAGGAGGTCTTCAACCAGAAACTCCAGGCCAAATATCGTGAGATGGAGGAGAAGGAAGTTCGCTTCGAGGCCCTCAACTGCGAGGATGCCGACTACATCTTCGTTGCCTACGGCACCTCTGCTCGTATCTGCATGAAGAGTATGGAACTGGCTCGCGCCAAGGGTCTGAAGGTCGGTCTGCTTCGCCTCATCACCCTCTATCCTTTCCCCAAGAAACAGATTGCCGAGTTTGCTAAGAAAGTCAAGGGTATGCTCTGCGTTGAGATGAGCGCCGGTCAGATGATCGAGGACGTGAAACTCGCCGCTAACTGCAGCATCCCCATCGAGCACTATGGCCGTTTCGGTGGCATCATCCCCTCACCCGAGGAAGTTCTCGAGGCAATGGAAAAGGAAATCATTAAATAAATAATGTTTGGAATGCAGCAAGGCATGGCACCACAATGCCTGTCCTGATGCGTCCAACGTCCAAATTTGAATTATATGGCAAATTTAGATATAGTAAAACCTGAGAATCTGGTTTATACAAAAACCAAAGTGCTGACCGACAACGTTATGCACTATTGCCCCGGCTGCGGCCATGGCACAGCTCACCGCATCATCGCCGAGGTTATCGACGAGATGGGTATCCAAGACAAGACCATCGGTGTCTCCCCGGTCGGATGCTCCGTGCTTGCCTACAACTATTTTGATGTCGACTTTCAGGAGGCTGCCCACGGCCGTGCCCCCGCTGTCGCCACCGCCATCAAGCGTCTCAACCCCGACTGCTTCGTCTTCACCTATCAGGGCGACGGCGACCTCGCAGCTATCGGTACCGCAGAGACCATCCATGCTGCCAACCGCGGCGAGAACATCACCATGGTGTTCATCAACAATGGTATCTACGGTATGACTGGCGGCCAGATGGCCCCCACCACGCTGGTTGGCATGAAGTCCGCTACCACCCCTTATGGTCGTCGCGTTGACCTCAACGGCTATCCCCTGCGTATCACCGAACTTTTGGCCACCCTCCCCGGCACCTACTATGTGACTCGCCAGAGTGTCCATACCCCCGGTAATGTCCGCAAGGCTAAGGCCGCTATCCGCAAGGCTTTCGAGAACCAGAAGCTTGGCAAGGGCCTCTCCTTCGTCGAGATCTGCTCCAGCTGCAACAGCGGTTGGAAGATGACCCCCGTACAGGCCAACAAATGGATGGAAGAGAATATGTTCCCCAACTATCCTCTCGGCGACATCAAGGTCGATGGCAAACTCTGCGACAATATCACCGCTGACCGCCTCGTCCTCGATCACCCCTTAACCGTTGTCAATAAATAGTAACTCCAAAACAGTAAATATCATGACAGAAGAATTAATCATCGCCGGTTTTGGTGGCCAGGGTGTCCTCTCCATGGGTAAGATCCTTGCCTATTCTGGCGTTATGGAAGATAAAGAAGTCAGCTGGATGCCCTCTTATGGTCCTGAGCAGCGCGGCGGCACCTCCAATGTTACCGTCATCATCAGCGACGAGCGCATCTGCTCCCCCATCATCAGCAAATACGACACCGCCATCGTCCTCAACCAGCAGTCTCTCGACAAGTTTGAGAGCACGGTGAAGCCTGGTGGTCTGCTGATCTACGACCCCAATGGCATTACCCATGAGCCCACCCGTAAGGATATCAACATCTATAAGATTGCTGCTACCGAGAAGGCTCAGGAAATGGGTATCTCCAAGGTGTTCAACATGGTTGTCCTCGGCGGTTTCTTGAAACTGAAACCCATCGTGGGCTCCGAGTTCATCCACAAGGGTCTGGAGAAGTCCCTCCCCGCCCGTCACCACAACCTCATTCCTCAGAACGAGGAGGCCATCGAGATTGGCAAGGGTCTCATCGAGGCCGTCCATACCCTCTAGTTGAGTGATAGGTATCATGGTTTTAAAATAAGGCAATTGTTTCGGCAGTTGCCTTATTTTTTTTGTCAGAGGCAGGATGCGCGTATATTTCAGTCGTGTGTTTTTTTTTCTATGGATTAATATTTTTTTTGTATATTTGCAAATTAATAATAATCAAGTTGGCGTATTGTATACGTCAGCGTAAGTTGCACAAAAATAAGATGATATTATGTGTGGAATAGTTGGATATATTGGGGAACAGCAGGCCTACCCCATCTTGATTAAGGGCCTGCACCGTTTGGAATATCGTGGTTATGACAGCGCAGGAGTCTCTCTCATTAGCGATGGAGGCGACCTCAATGTCTATAAGTCCAAAGGCAAAGTATCCGCCTTGGAAGAGGAATGCAAGAATCAAGACCTCTCCGGAACTATTGGCATAGCCCACACCCGCTGGGCCACCCATGGCGAACCCAATCAGGTCAACGCTCACCCGCATTACTCTGAGTCCAAGAGCCTTGCCTTGGTTCACAATGGCATTATCGAAAACTACAAATCGCTCCGCACACAGCTGGAGGGTTACGGCATGACGTTCTGCAGCGAAACCGACACCGAGGTGCTGGTGCAGCTGATAGAATATATGATGAAGGATCACAACTGCGACCTCTTCACTGGAGTACAAATTGCGCTTAACTATGTCGTAGGAGCCTACGCTATTGCTATTTTGGAAAAAGAGCACCCCGACCAGCTGGTCTGTGCCCGTAAGGGCAGCCCCCTCGTCATAGGCGTTTCTAAGCGAGAGAATGGCTCCACCGAGTATTTCCTTGGCTCCGATGCCACCCCCATTATCGAATACACCAATCAGGTGGTCTACCTCCAAGACGGCGAAATAGCCATCATGGACCGTTCGGGCCGTTTGGACATTGTCGACCTGAAAAATAGCCCGCAGACACCTAAATTGGCCACTCTGCAGCTCAATCTCGACCAGATTGAAAAGGGCGGCTTCCCCCACTTCATGCTTAAGGAAATTTGGGAGCAGCCCAATGCCCTCCGCACCTGCATCCGTGGACGAGTCAACCCAGCAAACAAGGATGTTGTCCTTAGCGGTGTTCTCGACCATAAGGACCGCTTCCTCAACTGCCGTCGCATCATCATCTGCGCTTGTGGCACCTCATGGCATTCGGCCCTCATTGGCAAATATTTTATCGAAGAGGCCTGTCAGATACCTGTGGAGGTGGAGTATGCCTCTGAGTTCCGCTATCGCAACCCCGTTATCTTCAGCGACGATGTGGTCATAGCCGTATCGCAGTCTGGCGAGACGGCCGACACCTTGGCGGCCATCGAGTTGGCCAAGGAGAAGGGGGCCTTCCTTTACGGTATCTGCAACGTCATTGGCTCTTCCATACCCCGCGCCACCGACAGCGGCACCTACCTCCATGTGGGTCCAGAAATTGGTGTGGCCTCCACCAAGGCATTCACCGGTCAGGTCATCACGCTGTGTATTTTGGGTTTGGCCATTGCCAAGGTCCGTCAGACCCTCTCTGACGAGATGTACCACATGTTGGTGGACGAACTCTACAAGATACCCGACAAGATGCAGTGGACTTTAGAGAACAACAAGGACATCGATAAGTTTGCTGAGCGGTTCACCTATTGTAAGAACTTCCTGTATTTGGGACGCGGATACAACTATCCCGTTGCCTTGGAGGGGGCCCTCAAGCTCAAGGAAATCAGTTATATTCATGCTGAAGGGTATCCTGCTGCCGAGATGAAGCACGGCCCCATTGCGTTGGTTGATGCCGAAATGCCTGTCGTTGTCATTGCTCCTAAGCGTGGTATGTATGAGAAAATTGTCAGCAATATTCAAGAGATTAAGTCTCGTGGTGGCAAGATCATCTCGGTGGTCACCGAGGGTGACACCACGGTCCGGGGCATGAGCGACTACTGCTTCACCATTCCCGATACGCGCGACTGTTTCGTGCCCATGCTCGCCGTCATACCCTTGCAGCTGCTCTCCTACTATGTGGCAGTCACCAAAGGGTGCAATGTCGACCAGCCCCGCAATCTTGCCAAGAGCGTAACTGTTGAGTAGACCGGACAAAGACCAGCAGGCGGTCATAGACCTCCATGGTGGACGACATCTGGTGCTGGCTCCGCCCGGCTGCGGCAAGACTTTTATCCTTGCCGAGCGGGTTATACAGGCCCATGCCCATGGTGTCGACTATTCCGACATGATCTGCCTTACGTTTACCAACCGTGCCAGCCGCGGTATGCGCGAACGCATCAGCGAGCGCACCCAAAATCCTGTGCCCGGTGCCCTTTTTGTGGGTAATGTACATCGGTTCTGTTCCAACTACCTCTTTGACCAAAAGAAGGTGCCACAGAATAGTGCTGTGATTGATGACCTCGATGCCGAGAGCATCATCACCTATTTGGCACATTTGGACCCTTCCGAAGACCACTCTCGTTTCTCGGCCGAAATAGTCAACTACCAGCATGCCCTCGCCCAACAGGCGGCGGGCATGCCGGCTCGTTTGATTGTCCATGGCGATATGTTGGCCCAGGCGGAGCTGCCCCAGATGCAACGCAAGGCCCAGTTGGCCCAGTCCTATGCCGAATATAAGGAGACCGACAGCCTGCTCGACTTTGAGGACCTGTTGGAGAAGACCTATCTGTATGCCAGCCAAGACCAAGAGCGCCATCGCTACCGTTGGATACAAGTCGACGAGGTCCAAGACCTCAACTTCCTCCAGTTGGCCATCATTGACCTTTTTGCCACAGACGATGCCACCATAGTCTTTTTGGGCGATGAGCAGCAAGCCATATTCTCTTTCGTGGGTGCCAAACTAGAGGCCCTAGAAGAGCTCAAGCGTCGCTGTGCCCCCAACCTCCACCATCTAGGCAAAAATCACCGTTCGCCGCGTTATCTGCTGGATGTCTACAACACCTACGCCGTCCGGCAGCTAGGCATAGACCCTACGCTGCTGCCTTCCACCGACGACACCTTGCAGGCGGGGCAGCAGGATCGTTGTGTCTTCCGAGCCTGCTATCACGACCTCTCCACCCTCTACCATAAGGAGCAGCTGCGCTGTCCCACGGATAATACTCCTTGCATGCTCTGCCAGCGGCCGGTGGCCGATGAATACCGCTTGGCGGTCTCTTTGGCCAAACGCTATGCCCAGTTGGAACCGGACGGACGCGTTGCTCTTATCGTCGCCACCAATGCCGATGCCGAACGGCTGAGCCGCGCCTTTGGTGACACACCCCATTTCAAAATTTCGGGCATAGACCTTTTCGCCACGCCCACAGTGCAGCTATTGTTCTCGCATCTCAATATTATTGCCAACGAGACCTGTTTTATTGCCTGGGCACGTCTTCTGTATCACCTGAAAGTCGTGCCCGAGTATGCTTCCGCGCGCAACCTGATGCGCCAGCTACGCAGTTACGCCATTTCTCCTACCGACCTGCTGATGTACGACGAAGGCACCTACCTACATCATTTTGCACAGGTGCTCGATAATGAAGAGATTGTGCTTTTCGATACTGAGACTACAGGTCTGGACATTTTTAACGACGACATTATCCAAATTGCCGCCGTCAAGGTCCGACATGGTAAATATGTGCCTGGGTCTGATTTCAACATCATCATCGAGACCAACAAGGAAATCCCGCCCATTGTCGGGGGTCACGACAATCCCATGCTGGAGGTTTACCTCAACAGCGAGCGCCTTTCGCGTGCCGAGGGACTGGGACTCTTTCTTAAGTATTGCGCAGGTCATGTCCTTATTGGTCATAATGTTGAGTTCGATTTCAATATCCTAGATTATAACTGTCGGCGCACCTTGGGCTTCGAATTGGGGCACCGCCAGCGTTTCGACACACTCAAGCTCATACGCCTCGTGCAGCCCCGCCTGCGGGTGTATAAGTTAGAGAGACTATTGGAGACGCTCCACCTTGAGGGAACCAACTCCCACAATGCCATAGACGATGTCATGGCCACCCTCTCACTCCTCATATACTGCCGCCAACAGGCTGAAGCATTCCTGCCTCAGCAGCGTAGCTTCCTAGCCCAGCAATCTGTGCGTGGCATGGTGATGCTGTTCCGCCAGGTCTACCGCGACCTTTTCCTCCATAGTCAGCAGCAGCTCTTTGCTCAACCCACATCTCAATCCCATCTTCCGGCCCTGGTCGACGAGTTGCAGTATCTTTATCTACGGCTTTTGGCCAAAGGGGTGGTCCAACCTGTGGCCAAGTGGCAGCATATTGTAGATTTCCTTTCGGTGGACATTATTGATGCCCAGGAATCCCCTACGTTGCGGCAGCAGCTAGACCGTTATCTGGTGGAAATCAATACTCTCCGGGAGTCCGATATCTGCGACAGCAAGAGCATGCTCCAATTTATGCGAGAACGTTTCTTCATCGCCACGGCGCACAAGGCCAAAGGGCTGGAGTTTGAGAGCGTCATCATTTTCAACGCTGTCGAAGGCTCATATCCTTTCTACAACAACATCAAGAGCAACAACCAAGAGCGCATCCGTGAGGATGCCCGCCGTTTCTATGTGGCTCTCTCCCGTGCCAAGAAACACCTGTGCATCACCTACGCCGGCACCAACAGCTACGGATATCCCAATAAACTCACCCCCTTCCTTCTGTCCATAGCCTCCCTGTTTACTTTTTATGCTTTCAATGCCGAGACCGGACGGCTAGAAGCATTGAAGAATAGGTAGAACAGTGTCAGGACGGTTCCGCTGATTGTGTTCATTCAACATGTGCCCCCCTACGCCTATGCTGAGACAAAGTCACCTTTTGAGTGTTGGGCGGCTCGTATGGGTGAATTGTCCAACTCCGGTTTCGCCGTTTGACGGTTTATCGGATGCCGACCTTACATTCTTCCCTTTTTTTTCTATTGCTGAGAGGCAGTAGATACTGCACTTTTGCGAGCCTTTTAACAGTTGTTGAAAATTTTTTTCGAAAAAAAAGTGTTTGTTTCAAATAAAGTTGTTATACTTGCACAAAATTTATTGCTACATGAACCCACACAGAACTCATAAAAAGAACTTGATAGTCAGCTACAAAAACCTATCAGAGGAGCTAAAGCAGCGCTTCAAAGAGGCCTATCCCGAAGGATATTCAGACTATCTACAACGTTTTGAAAAGCCTAACGGCGATACTATCTTTGTCGTTCCGATGGAGACGGAGGACACCGTCTATATGATTAAGTTCGATGTCAAGATCGACACCACCATCACCGATGCCGATGATGACAAGGACTTTTTCGACGACGAGATAGAGAAAGCCGACGAGGAGTTCGCCCCCTTGTCCGAAGCCATTGAGAAAGAGGAGAACACAAACTCCCATACCGAGCGTTCTATCCGCCATGGCGACTATGAGGAAACTCTCTCGCCTCGCAAGAAAAGGAAAGGATCGCTCAGCGGTCTTGGCAAGGAACTGGAGGAGGCCTTCGACAACGATGACTATAGTGGAGATGAGTACGACGACGACCGTGAGGAGGAAGCAAACAACGAGAACGACGACTTGGAGCCTACTGACGAGGAGCTGATGGATATCGACAGCGATTTCTATCTGCAGAATGCCGAAATCCCACCAGAGGAAAGAGCCCGTATGGAGGCCGAACAGGCCCCTGCCAAGCCCAAACGCGGCCGACCCCGTAAGGATGCCTCGGCAGCCCCAGCTGTCCCCGCTACGCCCAAGAAAAAAGGCCGTCCCCGCAAGTCACCAGCTCCGGAGGAATAGCACTACTTGTAGGAGTCCGACTGTCGCTGTATGCCATAAGAGAGCTGTTTCCCTTTTGTAGGGAACTGCTCTTTCTGAATGCTATCACATACTGTCAAAAAAAAAGAGGAGACCTTGGCCTCCTCTTTTCTTAATCTCTTTTTATGGTTTTTTACGCAAACCTTTATGGGATGTTCTGCTTATTGTTTGATTACCCGCACAATGTTCTCTTTGCCTTCGACCTTTAACCACAAGGTATAGACACCTGAGGCAAGCTTGGACAAATCTATCGATTGGCACTCTTCGGCCTCCAGCACTCTTCGTCCTATCATGTCGTAGACAGCTATGCTTTGGGCACGCTCGCTCAGGAAAATCAAGCCATACGTAGGGCTCGGATAGACCCGTATCCCTTCAAATGGGGCATCGTCGATGCCCCCGAGGACTTCGTTGATGGTTAGCATCAGGGTTACAGTGCTGTCACATCCTTTTGTGGTCGAGAGGTGTTGCGTGTAAATACCACTGACTTGGTATGTCTCTTCATTCCATTGGTAGGGACCACCATCTACTGTGTCGACAATGGTGTCTGAAACGCTATAATAAATGGTCAGATGCAGCGTCTCCACCTGTGTGCAGCCATTGGCGTTCAAGGTTGTGTCGATTACCTCTGACGAAACGGTGTAGAGGATGTCGTGCCAGCTGTATTGGTCGCAGACTTCTATGGTGTATTCAGGCTTCACAGTATCCAACACCACATAGCGGTGTAGCGTCAGTGTGTCGCCAGAGCGGTCTAGGGCATAATAGGTGCCAGGCACCTGTGTATTTATGGTGTCGCCCATCAAAACATATAGAGATCCTGCGCACACCGTGTCACCCTCCTGCCGATAGGGTTGGCAGACTTTGGGCAATATCACATGGTCGATTCTGGCACAGTCGTCGTAGCGGTTGACGCTGTAGTCCTTGGCGTATGAGAAAGTGAAGGTGTGTGTGCCCTCCGTAACAGGAAAACTAGCACGTGTCCAGTCGACTTGGCCGGAGGCGGTAATCATGTCGTTGCCATCGATATAGAAATGGAACTTGTCGTAGTTGGTCTCCGACGATACATTGTAGTAGAACCTAATGCTGTCGGGTATGGGACAATTGCGGGTGATGCTGATTTCCGAAGTGTTATTATGGCCCAATCCGTTATAGGATTTCAGGCAGTAGCTGCCTACCGAAGCCCCGTTGTTGACTATCGACCAGGGGTAGGTAGAGCTGTTGACCCAACCGCTTTCATGGAATACGTTGCCTTCAAAGGTCTCTATGGTGCCAGTTCCTACATAAAGCTGTAGTGTTGCATCATCGGGTTGCGAGGGGGTGACAATATGCAGATTTAATGGCAGTAGGATGCCTGTGGGCAACAAACTGTCTGTTGTGAGAGTGTAGCTGTGCTGCACCGTAGCACCTACGGGCAAGCTGAAGGTACTGTCCATCGTGGGCGTCAGGGTGGTCAGCCAGTTGTTTGAGCCGAACACGATATGGCTGGCGGGTAGTGGGGCATGGCCTTGATTCTCTATGCGTACCTGTAGGGTGGTGCTAGTACCGGGATAGATACTTTCGGGACTATCGGGGAAGGTGACCTGCAGGTCGGGTGCATATACCGACATGGCAGAGGGCATCATGACTGCGTTACTGTAACGATCCCATGTCATCTGGGTGGAAAGGGTGAAAGGGGTGAGGTCCGCCGTGGTGGGGGCCACATGGACCGCCAGCACGCTGTCGATGACCAGCGTGTCGGCAGCTGCTATTGTGCCGACCCAGAGGGAGTCCTGCAACAGCGTTATACCGGGCAGGTTGGTACTAAAGCGGAGGATGACGTTCGAGGCTGTTTGGTTGCCCACATTGGTGAGGGTCAGAGGCATGTAGGTGGTGTCCCCTGCTATGGGGTGGAACGCCTCGGG
>CAMVMF010000052.1 GCA_947168515.1 uncultured Bacteroidales bacterium | reverse complement strand
ACTGGTGCTTGCCGATGCCGAAACCGGCAGAGCTGTCGCTGAAGGCGGGGCAGAAGATAGGCACACCGCATTCATAGCAGGTCTGTATCAGGCTGTCTTTCTTCACGCCACGGCCGTTGTGCAGCCATTTGCCCAACTCGTAGAGGAACTCGCGGGAGCTGTAAGGACGGGCCTCCAGCATGTTGGCCAGCTCGTAGGTGGCGTTGTCGCAGGCCTGCAGCTCTTCCTCGTCGATGAAGGTGTCGTAGATGCGGTCGATATAGAGTTCGCGCAGTTTGGTGTCGGGGATGACGTTCTCTTTGGTTCCCACATAGTGTTTGAAACCCAGGGCTTCAAACAGGTCCATGTCGATAATGGAGGCTCCAGTGGCAACAACGGCATCAATCATCTTGTTGCGCACCATGTCGACATACACCTGCATGCAACCTGCTGCGCTGGTGGAACCGGCCAGGGTAAGGATGTTGGTGCAGTCGTGCTCCTTGCACATCATCGTGAGGATGTCGGCGGCGCGGGCGGTGTCGCGGCTGGTGAAGGACATCCGGCGCATGGCGTCGATAAGCTCGGTGGAGTCGTATTCCTTAATGTCGATGTGTTTGATAGTCTCTTTCAAGAGATCTTTCTTTGTGAGATTGTCGATATTTTCCATTGTCTATATTTTTTTTTATTTTTATTTCTTACTAAAAAATGTAGGGTGCCTGTCGCTTAAAACGGTGCTTCAGTGTCTGGCTGCAGGCCTTGAGCGAAATTGTCGTTTTCGCGGTTGATCTTGGAGTCTACGATGATGGTGGGGTTGCCGCCCGAGTCAAACGAAGTATTCATTGGGAGGCTGCTGGCCAGCTGCTCGTTGGTAGTGAACTCAGGATTCTCAAAACGGGCATACTTGCCCACAAAGCGCAGGCGCACCTCTCCTACCCCACCGCTACGGTGCTTGGCCAGGATGATGTCGGCCATGCCTGCCGTAGAACCTTTATCGTCTTCCATTTGACCATAGTATTCAGGACGGTAGATAAACATAACGATGTCGGCATCCTGTTCAATTGCTCCCGACTCACGCAGGTCGCTCAGCATAGGCTTCTTGGTGCCGCCGCGGGTCTCCACGGCACGGCTCAGCTGCGACATGGCCAACACCGGAATGCCCAACTCCTTCGACAACGACTTCAACTGGCGGCTGATGGTGCTGATCTCTTGTTCGCGGTTGCCGTTGCGGCTCATGGCATCGGTGCCGGCACTCATCAGCTGCAGATAGTCGATAAACACCATCTGTATGTTGTGATGGTCCTTCAGGCGGCGGCACTTGGCCCGCAACTCATAGATGGTCAGCTGCGGAGTGTCGTCGATGAATATCTTGGCCTCGTTGAGTTTCTGCGTGCGGGTCTCCAGCTGCTGCTGTTCCCATGGGGTCAGATCGCCCTTCTTCAATTTGTCGCCGGGCAGCTGAGCCTCACCCGAAATCAGTCGCATGGCCAATTCCACACCAGTCATTTCCAACGAGAAGAATGCCACAGGCTTGTTCCCTTCTACCGCCATGTTGCGGGCCATCGAGAGGGCAAAGGCCGTCTTACCCATGGCCGGACGGGCTGCCAAAATAATCAGCGTGCCGGGCTGGAACCCCGCAGTCATGCGATCCAGATCGGTAAATCCCGAGGGAATGCCGGCAGTGCTGCCTTTGTTCTCCACAGCCTCTATGATCTGGTCGTGCGCCTGATGCACAAGGTCGCCGATGGGGTGATAGTCTGTGCGGAAATTCTTTTCGTTGATGTCCATCAGGCGGCCTTCGGTCTTGTCCAACAGGTCCACCACGTCGGTGGTCTCGTCGTAGGCACTGGTGATGGTTTCGGTGGAGATGCGTATCAGCTCGCGCGAGATATACTTCTCGCTCAGCACACGCGCATAATACTCAATATGAGCGGCACTTACGATGTGGCTGGTCAACTCCGAGATATGGAATGCGCCGCCGGCAGCCTCCAATTCGCCGCTCTGGCGCAACTGGTTGGTCACCGTCATCATGTCCACAGGCTGGTTTTGCTCAAAAAGCTTATGGATGGCGCGGAAAATAGTCTGGTGCTCTGGCTTATAGAAAAACTCCTCATGCAGCAGGTCGATGGCAGTATTCAGGGCGTTGGCATCCAGCATCAGCGCACCCAACACCGCCTCCTCCAAATCAGTAGCCTGTGGCGGCTTATTGCCGCCATTGATAGTGAAGGCCTGCTCGTAAGACATTCTTTCCTTGCGTCTTGTAGTATTTTGAGGCATAGTTTCCATAATACAAAAATACATAAATAAAACGAAATAAAGAAAATTATTTTTCCACACCCGCCCAACCATCTGTCACTTAGATGTTTCTAGCCGATGCAATAAAAATAATTTCAAACTACGCTGTCTGGCCATACAAAGGTCTGTCACCCCCACTGCCCAGAAGAGCCTATCCGGGCCGCCCCCGCCCATAATCTTCAGGGGTGCCATTTACTGATTTAGGTTGACTCTGTTTTGTGATTATTAACTGATAATTGCTGTCTTTCTTTTGTTAGTACTGTTATTTGTTTACCACCGCGGTCTAATCACAATCCGGGGTTTCCTTCCGGCCTACGGCCTCCAGTCCACCACTTCGCAATCGGAAAAAAAAGGCAAAACCCCGAAGCCACTTTTCAAAGTCCACCTCCCCGCTATCGAAAAGAATAGACAAAACCCCGAAACCACTTTTCAAAGTCCACCACTTCGCTATCGGAAAGAATAGACAAAACCCCGAAGCCACTTTTCAAAGTCCACCTCCCCGCTATCAAAAAGAATGGGCAAAACCCCGAAGCCACTTTTCAAAGTCCACTTCCCCGCTATCGAAAAGAATGGGCAAAACCCCGAAGCCATCTTTTAAAGTCAACCTCCCCGCTATCGGAAAGAATGGGCAAAACCCCGAAGCCACTTTTCAAAGTCCACCATAATAAAAAGGAGTCTCCACTATAAAAACAGCCCACTTTTATGCCGTTTTCGGCCACACCGCCCAAACACTGCAACAAAAAGATCAACCATCCTTCGGATAGCTCCAAAAAAGATGTTCAGACAACCGCCGCCCAATCGATTTTTTAAAATTGACCTATCTCATTTGAATTTGCTGTACCTTCACATATTAATTTACGTTTAGATTATACTTATTATATTTGGCTCTAGTTTAATATAAGACTGATTTTTTACAGCCTCGAAGAGGCTGAATCTCAGTAACACCGTACAAGCGTAGCGCAGTGCGGTGACGGAATAAACTCACTCCTAGCGTCCCGAAGGGAAGCGACATTGAGACCGTTTGGCAAAAATCAGTCATATGTTGTACTAGAGCGTTATATTTAGTTTATGATTGATAAATTAAGCATAATACAAACATAATCTAATTATAATATAAATAGATTGTGGATTTTTTGTATTTTTCGACCTTTTGTGCCATCGACAGACTGCGTAAAGGGGGGCATTGTTCCTTTCGATGGAGCCCTATGGCAAAGGTGGTGTCGGCTCAATGTTACGCAGGTTTCTCCGCTCTCTGACCGATTTCAAAAGCATTAAAACTGTTCATTATTCTGAACAAAAAAAATGAAATAATTGGAAATAAATTTTTAAATCAAAAAAAATTCGTATTTTTGCAAACGGAAAATTAGTTATTAACCTTAATAAATGTAAGAAATATGACGAAAGCTGACATCGTACATGCAATTGCAGAAAGAACTGGTCTAGAGAGACAGGCCATCTTGATTATCGTTGAAGAAATGATGGCAACAATCAAACAGAATATGGCTAACGGAGAGAACGTTTATCTCCGTGGTTTTGGCACATTTGAGATTGTGCACAGGGCTCAGAAGACCGGTCGCAACATCTCTAAGAACACTACCGTCATCGTTCCCGAACACAACATTCCCAAATTCAAGCCCTGTAAGGAATTTAAAGAAGCCGTGAAATAAACCCCTTCTCAAAACCAAGCAAAAAGTCCCGAGATACGTTAGCCTCCTGGGGCTTTTTTTTTCATAATACCCCCTCTTTTCTCTCAAAAAAAAGCAAAATTCTGTACAATAGCTGCACTAAAAAGCACCCTACCTCAAAAAAAATGAATGTCCGTAACTTCAACTCCACTCTAGCCGAAGGTTTGTAGAGCATAGGGCATTCCACGCCTTTACCGTTGCCCCTTATCCCTTCATCGTTGCCAAAACCATAGACTCTTCATGCAAACATGAGAACGGACAGAACCAATCCTTACAATTGCAATATTTGACATTGTTTTATATCGCCTATACGCTTTCAATCAATACGTTAATATGTCTCTCCTCAACAAATACCTTCGCCCACGCATAGGACTGGCAGACGAGCTAGATGTATATAATGCTGCCAAAAACATCAAGAAAAACATCACCTTCACCGGCACCAACCTGTATATTCTGGCATTCGCCATCATCATCGCCTCTGTGGGCCTCAACGTCAATTCCATCCCGGTGATTATCGGTGCTATGCTCATTTCGCCTTTGATGGGTCCCATCATGGGCATAGGGCTTTCCTTAGGAACCAACCACCTACGGCTGCTGCGCTATTCCCTCCGCAATCTCGGCGTGATGGTGCTCATCAGCATTGCGGCCTCTACCCTCTACTTTCTGCTTTCGCCCCTCAAGTTGGAGAATCCCACCGAACTGCTTGCCCGCACCAACCCCACCATCTATGACGTGCTGATAGCCTTTTTTGGTGGTTTTGCCGGCATCGTGGAAACCAGCCGCAAGGAGAAAGGCACCGTCCTCAGCGGAGTAGCCATTGCCACCGCCCTAATGCCACCGCTGTGCACCATCGGCTACGGACTTTCACAGCTCAATATGCATTATGCCCTAGGGGCTCTTTATCTGTTCTTTATCAATAGCGTGTTCATCTCCTTGGCCACCTTTATCGGGGTGAAATTCTTAGGGTTCGAAAACGCAGTCTATACCAACATGGCCCAGCGGAAAAAAATCTCCCGCACCGTCACCATCGTTATCATCATCATAATCATCCCCAGCGTGTTCTCCGCCATCAATATCGTAAGACAGAACAACTTCGAGCGACACGCTGCCTCCTTTGTAAGAAATATCAACAACGTACAAAACAACCTAGTCTATGACTATCGCGTCAGCCACGAAACCAATCCTTCTACTGTCGAGCTTTTCCTCACAAACGACAACCTGAGCGACAACGAGATGTATACCCTATATGCCCTCGCCGAGGAACAGAGTATACAACGTAGTCAGATTGTAATGAAAGCCAGCCACTTGGGTAGCGGAAGGTCTGGACGAATGGTGACGGAATTATATCAGCATGCCGAAACCATCTTCCATGCCAAGGACAGCATCATCGACACCCTTCGTCAACAGCTCCAGCAATATAAGAATACCGAAACAAATTATCCCCAGCTGGCTGATGAAATACGTTCGCAGTACCCCACCATACGAGACATCACCATTGCCAAAGGCATGAATATGATGGAGGGCGACACCAACGCTCAAACGTCTGAAATCATTGTCCTGGTGCAAGACAACAGCCGTCTCACCCCCGAACAAAAAAGCCAACTGGCCCAATGGCTAAAAATACGCCTACAGGTCCAAGGGGTCAAAGTAATATCCGAATAGCCCGCAAGCGCCTGCATCCTTTGTTATCCTCCATATAATAAGCGACAGCCCTGGATTTCTCCAGAGCTGTCGCACTTTTATTGGGATACAGTATTGCTGTCTATGAATGTATCAGTGATAGGTAGAAAATTGCACTGCCCGTCAGAAATATGATGGGGTGCCATCAACCCAAAGCAGCAATCTGGGCTTTGAGGGCTTCGATTTTGCTTTCGGCGTCGGCTTTCTTCTGACGCTCAACGGCAACGACCTTTTCGGGTGCACCGTTGACGAATTTCTCGTTGCTCAGCTTCTTCATGACGGAGTTGAGGAAACCTTCGGTATACTGCAGTTCTTCCTGTAGTTTCTTGATTTCGGCCTCTTTGTCGATATTCAAGCTGATAGGCACAAAGCATTCCGTAGTGCCCACCATGAAACTCAGTGCACCGTCGACTTTCTCTTCCACCATTTCTATCTTGCTGACGTTGGCCAGCTTGATGATGATGCCGTGGAAAGCTTCGGGGCAGTTGCCTTTGACATACAGCTCCAACGCCTCCTTAGGCGACAAACCCTTGCTGTTGCGCATGTTGCGCACACCGCCGATAATCTCGCTGGCCTGTTGGAAATCGTCGAGCAACTGCTGGTCGAACAAAACGCTGTGGGGCATGTGTTGTGACATGATGCTCTCATTCTCTTGTCGGTCACGCAACGTATGCCAGATTTCCTCTGTGACAAAGGGCATGAAAGGATGCAGGATGCGCATCAGACGGTCGAAAATGTCGAGCGTAGCCTCATAGGTCTCGCGGTCGATAGGAGTGCCGTAGGCCGGTTTGATCATCTCCAAGTACCAGGAGCAGAAATCGTCCCAAACCAGTTTATAGCTCTTCATCAAGGCTTCGCTCAAGCGGAACTCGTCGAAATCATGTTCTATTTCCTGCAACACGCTGGCCATCCGCATCTCCATCCACTGAACGCTGATGCTGTTCTCCTGGCATTGCTTCAGGTCATCCTTGACCTCCCAGCCACGCACGAGGCGCAGGGCATTCCATATCTTGTTGGAGAAATTGCGTCCCTGTTCGCAGATGCTTTCGTCAAATGGTATATCGTTGCCTGCGGGAGCGGTGAGCAACATGCCCATACGGACACCGTCGGCACCATATTTGTTGATAAGCTCGATGGGGTCGGGACTATTGCCAAGTGACTTGGACATTTTGCGGCCCAACTTGTCGCGGACGATACCAGTAAAGTATACATGGCGGAAAGGAACCTCTTGGCGGTATTCTTCGCCAGCCATAATCATGCGTGCCACCCAGAAGAAGATGATGTCGGGGGCAGTGATGAGGGTTTGGGTGGGATAATAGTATTTGATTTCCTCGTTGTCGGGGTTGCGGATGCCGTCGAACAGACTGATGGGCCACAGCCAAGAGCTGAACCAAGTGTCCAAGGCATCTTCGTCCTGCCGCAGGTCATCGGCACTTTTCACAGCACCAGGATGCTTCTCGCAAGCCAGACGGAAAGCCTCTTCACGACTGGTGGCGACAGCAATTTCGGTCTTGCCGTCCACGTCGTAATAATAGGCGGGAATCCGGTGGCCCCACCACAGCTGGCGGCTGATGCACCAGTCCTTGATGTTCTCCAGCCAGTGGCGGTAAGTGTTCTTGAATTTGGCGGGGTGGAACTGGATGGTGTCGTCCTCAACCACCTCCAAGGCCTTCTTGGCCAACTGGGTCATGCGTACGAACCACTGTGTAGACAGTTTCGGCTCGATTACGGCATCGGTGCGTTCGGAATGGCCCACCTTGTTGGTATAGTCTTCCACCTTTTCTACCAGTCCAGCTTCATCAAGGTCCTTCATGATGGCTTTGCGGCAAGCAAAACGGTCCATGCCGGCATACTGCATGCCCTTGTCGTTCAGGGTGCCGTTGTCGTTGAAGATATCTATCGACTCTAGCCCATATTTCATGCCAAGGTTATAGTCGTTGATATCATGTGCGGGGGTAATCTTCAGGGCACCGGTGCCAAACTCGCGGTCCACATATTCGTCCATGATAATCTGCACCGAACGTCCTACCCCAGGAACCACCACCCGCTTGCCCTTGAGGGCCGTGTAGCGAGGATCCTCGGGATGCACGCATACGGCAGTATCGCCCAAGATGGTTTCGGGGCGCGTTGTGGCAACAACGATGTACTGTCCTTTCTCATCCTGCTTGATGCCAGATTCCTCAGAGATTTCGGCAAGACTAGTATTGTCTGAATCGATATAGTACTTCAAATAGAACAGTTTGCCATGGCTCTCTTTGTAGATAACCTCCTCGTCGCTGACAGCGGTGAGGGCTTTGGGGTCCCAGTTGACCATGCGCACACCGCGATAAATGAGACCTTTGTTATATAAGTCCACAAATACGCGTATGACACTCTCATAGCGAACGTCATCCATGGTAAAAGCCGTGCGATCCCAATCGCAGGAGGCTCCCAGCTTGCGAAGCTGCTTGAGGATAATACCTCCGTACTTCTCCTTCCATTCCCATGCATATTCGAGGAATTGTTCACGGGTCAAGTCGCGCTTTTCGATGCCACGTTCTTTAAGCATAGCCACCACCTTTGCCTCGGTGGAAATGCTGGCGTGGTCGGTGCCGGGTACCCAGCAAGCGTTGAAGCCCATCATACGGGCACGGCGCACCAACACGTCCTGAATGGTGTTGTTGAGCATGTGGCCCATGTGCAGCACGCCGGTGACGTTAGGCGGCGGAATGACGATGGTGTACGACTTGCGGTTGTCGGGTTCAGAATGAAAGAGTTTCTTTTCCAGCCAATAAGAGTACCATTTCTCTTCAACAATGCTGGGGTCGTATTTGGGTGCTATAGACATAAATATGTGATAAGTTAAGAAATATCTTATTCTCGCGGGGCAACGCTCTTTGTTGCTCCTTCTTTTTAGAAAAGAGTGGAAAAACCACTATGCAGTTCACCTGGGTGGACTACATAGTGGTTTGTGTTTGTCGGAGTTAGATTTCCCAAGTGTCGCCTGAGTTGAGCAGATCGTCAACACATTTGTACTTGGAGGCAGCCATCACCTCGTCCATCTTATCCTCGTAGAGCTGAGTGTAGGAAGGACGTTCCACGTTGCGGATGACACCGATGGCCACGGGCAGATCGCCGTGCATGCGGGCCAGGGACATGTGGATGCCAATATCTTCGGTAGTCTCATCGTGGACCTTGACATCGTCGATGGTAGCACCATTCTCGCCAAGAGTGACCACTTCGAAATAACGGCCGTTGAAGTGCAAACCCTTATTCATGTCCTTGCCGAAGAGCATGGGTTTGTGGTGTTCCAGAACGATAATCTTATCGTCGCGGACGGCACGGTCGGTAATGTCGGCATGGGCACCATTGTTGAAGATCATGCAGTTCTGCAACACCTCTACCACGCTGCAGCCGTCGTGCTTGGCGGCACGGGTCATGATGTCGGTGGTCAGGTTGGGCATGGCATCGATGGCGCGGGCAAAGAAAGTGCCTTGAGCACCCATCACCAGCTCACCGGGGTTGAAGGGGAAGTCGATGTTGCCGAAAGGAGAAGTCTTGGTGATTTGGCCAAACTTGGTCGTGGGACTATACTGACCCTTGGTCAGACCGTAGATTTCGTTGTTGAAAATAGTGATGTTGAAGTCCTGGTTGCGACGGACGGCATGGATGAGGTGGTTGCCGCCGATAGAGAGGGCATCGCCGTCACCCATGTTCACCCAAACGCTCAGGGCGGGGTTGGCCAGTTTCACACCGGTAGCAATGGCACAGGCACGGCCATGGATGCTGTGGAAACCGTATGAGTCAACATAATAAGGGATACGTGAGGAGCAGCCGATACCGGAAACCATGCAGATGTTCTCCTTCTTGTGGTCCACCTTGGGGAAAGTGTTCAGCAGGGAGGAAAGGATGGCGTGGTCGCCACAACCGGGGCACCACTTAACCATCTGGTCGCTTGCAAAATCGGCCTTTGTATATTCTCTGTCCGCTTTGGGAACAAAATGTCTCTTTTCCATAATCTATTCTTTTTAAATGAATGTAACGGAATTGGACGTCAGACTACTGGCGTCGTCAGCCACTACTATTCGGCCAAAATTTTATTGAAACATTCTTTTAACTCGCTGACCTCGAAAGGCAGGCCCATGACCTTGTTGTACTGGTGCATCGGGCACTCGGGGAACTGCGTGCGCAGATAGCCCAAGAACTGGCCGTTGTTGAGTTCGCAAACAACAATCTTCTTATACTTGCGGAGGATGTCGCCGGTGTTCTTTGGCAGCGGGCAGATATAGTTGAAATGGGCGTAGGCCACCTTCTTGCCTTCCTCGTTCATTTCCTCTACTGCCAGGGTCAGAGCACCTGCGGTGCCGCCCCAACCCACAACTAACAGGTCGGCATCGGGATTGCCCAACACTTCCTGTTCGGGGATGAAGTTGGCCACGCGGTTGACTTTTTCTTGACGGTTGTGAACCATCAGGGCGTGGTTTTCGGGAGCAACGCTGAGGGGGCCATCGGGGGTCTTTTCAAGGCCGCCCACACGGTGGCTCAGGCCTTCCATGCCTGGCACAGCCCACTGACGCACAAAGGTCTCGGGGTCGCGACGGAAAGGACGGTATTCGGGGTCGTTAGGAGTAGCCATGGGAGCAGTAATGCTAGGCAGGTCGGCCACTTTAGGAATGCGGAACAGCTGCGAGCCGTTGCCCAGATAGGCATCAGTCAGAAGGATGACGGGGGTCATGTGTTCCAGTGCAATCTTGGCGGCATTGTAGGCCCAGTAGAAGCAGTTAGCACTGCTGGAGGCTGCCAGCACAACCAGCGGGGCCTCACCGTTGCGGCCATAGAGGGCCTGGTTCAGGTCACCCTGCTCAGTCTTGGTAGGCAGACCCGTGGAGGGACCGCCGCGCTGGACGTCGATGATAACCAAAGGCAACTCGGTCATGACAGCCAAACCCAGTGCCTCGCTCTTCAGCGACAGGCCGGGGCCAGAGGTGCTGGTGCAAGCCAGGGCGCCTGCATAGCTGGCACCAATGGCAGAGCAGATGCCGGCAATCTCATCCTCGGCCTGGAAAACGCGGGCACCAAGGCCTTTGTTCTTGGCCAGTTCCACCATGATGTCGGTGGCGGGGGTGATGGGATAGCTGCCCAGGAAGAGGCAATGGCCGCTGCGTTCGCTAGCAGCCAGCAGGCCCCAAGCAGTGGCCACATTACCGGTGATATTGCGGTAGCGGCCTTTGGGCATGGTGTTGCACTTCGAAACCTCAAAGATATGGGAGTGGATTACCTCTAATTTGTCGGCATATTCGTATCCTTCGGTTAAGACAGCCTTGTTCAGCTTGATGACCTCGGGTTTCTTGGCGAATTTGCGCTCCAAGTAGGCAAAGGTGTGGTCGAGCGTTTTGTGGGTCATATAGAAAATGATGCCCAAAGCGAACATATTGCGGCTCTTGTCGGCAGTCTTCTTGTCGACACCCTGCTCCTGGCCGATGCGGGCGGTGAAGGAGGTGATGGGGGCCTTGATGATGGTGTAGGCGCGCTCCATCTCGTCGGAGAAGGGGTTGTCGGTGATGCCAGCCTTCTGGAGAGCGTCGTCGGTGAAGGTGTCGATGTCAACAATCACCGTGGCACCTTTCTTAGCCCAATGGAGGTTGGATTTGAATGAAGCGGGGTTCATGCAGACAAGAATGTCGCATTTGTCTCCCGAGCTGTAGATGCGGCTACCTACGTGGACTTGGTAACCAGAAACACCAGAAATGGTGTTATGGGGGGCGCGTATCTCAGGGGGATAGTCGGGAAATGTGGCGATATCGTTACCGGTGAGGGCAGAAGCGTCGGAGAACAAAGTACCCGACAACTGCATACCATCGCCAGAATCGCCAGCGAAACGGACCACAAGATTATCCGTTTTAACTATTTGGTTCTGTGTCATTTGTTTTGATTTTTATTACCAATCTTACATTCTTTTGAGTTTGCAAAGATACGAATAATTCTTTGTTTAAGTAAATTTATTTGTCAACATAACCTTGTGCATTAACAAATACGAGCGTAAGAAGAGCCACCCACTATAGGGCGCCAACGGTTAAAAAGCCCAACCTGACACAGAGAGTGTATACACATGATTTCTGCTTTCTCCTGTCGAAGCGTTGTAAAAGGGCAATAAGCAGCATACACAAATGAAGTCACAGCGAGCAGTTGAAGAAAGGACAACCCGAACCGTAAGCAAGCGCAAGGATTTTAGGTTGCCGATATGGTTATTTTTTCATTATAATAATAATTATTGCCTTTTTTTTTGTACCTTTGCAAAATAAAACTCGCCTAAAATGAGGATTGAATTGTCCTATATGTTTTCACCAATCACGTTAGAACCCAACTTCATAGCACCGGTTGGGAACGGAGGTGCCGTATGGATAACTCCACGGTCAGAGGGCTTGAAATCTAAAAAAAACATTATATGAGAAAAGTAGTACTCTTAGCAGTCATTCTGCTTGCCATTCCTGCCATTTCTATGGCCCAAAAGGTACAATTGGCCAACAACAGCAAATGCGACGCTATCTCGCAAGTAAAACTCTATCAAGAACAACAGGCCAAATCGGCTAACGAGCAGATTCGCCTAATTGCCAAAGTCTCGGACCGCTACGATGCCCAGGCCATGAAGTCCCAAGGCATCATCACTGGAGCCAAAGCTGGCGACATTGTGACGCTACGTCTCCCCATCAGCAAACTGCACTTAGTGGACAACTGTCCCGAGATTCTCCAGTATTCGGTTTCGCACCCCGTTTTCCCCACCATGAACCGCACCCGCATCGACACCCGCACCGATAGTGTTTACCAAGGGCTCGGCCTCCCGCAGGCCTACACCGGCGAGGGGGTGATTATCGGTATCACCGACTGGGGTTTCGACTATAGGCACCCCAACTACAACAACAACGGAGTGTCTAACCGTCGTCTCTTACAGGCTTGGGACCAATTCAAGCTCAAAGGTCCCGCTCCTGAAGGGTTTGACTATGGCACTGTATTCACCACCCGCACCGAACTGATGCAGGCCAAGGGCGACACTGCCGGTCTGTACAACTACGCCACCCACGGCACCCACGTAGCAGGCATCGCTGCCGGCCGTGGCATCGACGGCGAATATATGGGGCAGGCCCCTTACGCCAACCTGCTTTTTGCCTCCTTCTATCTCGACCTAGCCTCCTGGATGGATGCCGTCCAGTGGATGAAGAATGTTTCGGAGCAGGAAGGCAAACGCCTAGTGGTCAACAACAGCTGGGGCATGTACACCCTCGGCCCCATCGACGGCACCTCTCTCCTCAGCCAGGCCATCAACAATTGGAGCGACAGCGGTATTGTCTTCGTGGTCAGCGGTGGCAACTGTGGCGACGAGAATATGCATGTTGCCAAGACCTTCACCAGCCCCACCGACACCCTGCGTTCACGCGCTGACTACTACGGCTATCATGAGAACGGCCAGAACATCACTATCTGGGGCGAGCCTGGCAAGTCCTTCAAGCTATCTTTTGCCATGGTGAATGCCCAGGATTCCGTCTGTTTCCGCTGGGTGAACACTGCCAACGGTTCCTTCTATCTGGACAGTGCCCTGGTGAACGGCAACGACAATCTGAGTTTCAGAATCACTGTTGAGCAGGCCAATATCCACAACAACCGTCCCCACATTCTTTTGAATGTGGACAAAAACACCAACTACCACATCGACATCGCCATTACCGCCGAGGACGGCACTGTCCATGCTTGGAACCTCGCCAGCTTGGACAACGGAGCCGGAAACATGGGTGGCCAATTCACACAAGGCAACTCGCTCAACTACACCAAAGGCGATAACAGATATGGCATAGGTGAACCTGCCTGCGCCGACAAGTGCATAGCCGTGGCAGCCCACAACGCTCAAGGGCGTATCTCAGGAGGCACTTTAGCCGACTTCTCCAGCAATGGCCCTGTCATCGATGGTCGCCACAAACCCGAGATTTCGGCCCCCGGTGTGAACGTGGTGTCCTCCATTAGCTATTACTCCGACGAATACTATCCCCCCACGGTAACCTATACCTATGCCTCTCGCAATTACACTTGGGCAAAGATGTCTGGCACCTCCATGTCGTGCCCTGCCGTCACTGGTATTGTAGCCCTGATGCTGCAGGCCGACTCCACCCTCACACCTCAAGAAATCAAGCAATATCTCTGCTCGTCAGCCCGCAACGACGAATTTACCGGTCCCTTGCACGCACGCGACAGCATCAGCGACTCGTGGGGATGGGGCAAGGTTGATGCCATGGCAGCCATAAACGAAGTGTTGGCCCATGTGGACATCACCGAAGCCGACAATTCGTGGTACGAGAAATCGTTGCAAGTATATCCCAATCCCGCCAGCGACCGCGTTACCATTTTCACAGGCCGCCAGACACCTGAAACTGTTACCGTTTACACTGCCACCGGTAGCGTGGTGATGTCGAAGCAGGTAACCATGGAGGCCACCCTGAACATCTCGGCACTCCCCCACGGTGTCTATATTGTCAAATGCGGTGCCCGCACGGCTCGACTGGTGCACTAATAATTTATCTCTGAATTCTGGGCGACGATGGCGCCGCTCAGAATTCAGAATTCCAAAGTCCGAAATCAGAAATACAATAACTTCCTCATCAATACTATGTTGAAGATTTTCCGAACCGACATTTTCATGCAGGCCATCATCATTCTAGTAGTGTCTGTGGTCATGTGGATCGGTGTCTTTTTGAAACCCCAGCCCATACCTATCGAGGGCGGAGGACCTCTTTTCTATTGGATCACCGGCACGCTGACGCCCCGTTGGGGTGCCATCATCGCCTTCCTGTTGGTGGTTGCCGAAGGCTTCATCTTCAACGGCATCCTTTACCGCCACAAGATGATATCTCAGAACACGCTCATGCCCATGTTGTTCTACATCATGGCCATGAGCCTTGGTTCGCCCACCCTCACCCCCATCCTCATCGGTAGTTTCCTGCTGATTTTGGCCATCGGCCAGCTGATGCTCACCTCCACACTGCTGTCGCTCACTCCCGACAAGGTCTTCGGGGCTGCTGCCTTGGTAGCCCTTGCCACCCTGTTCTGCCCTTCGATGGCGGTATTCTTTATACCGCTAATCATTGACATGTTCACCTACAGCCTCTACGGATGGCGCGACTGGACGATGCTGATTCTAGGGCTGCTGGCCCCCATCATCCTAGTGGAGACCATCTATTTTGTCACCGATGAGATATTCTATCGCAACTACCTGTTGCTCTATGACCTCACCGACCTGCATTTCCGCGCTCGGGGTGGCTGGCTCAACTGGATATACAGCATCATCTTTGCCGTCATCTTTATCTTGGGCCTTGGAGCCTCTGTTGTCAATAGCCAGAACCGCAATGTCAACTTCAAGAAAAACATTACGGCCATCCTGACTTTTACCATTGGCAGCATACTCTTCTCCCTCTACTCTAACCTCATCCCCATACCCACGCAGGCTTATGCCATTCCGTTTGCCTGCAGCACCACCTCCTTGTTCGCCGACCCCCAACGCAAGGAGTTGTTGCCCAATATCTTCTTTTTGTTTATTATTCTTTCTGGTATTGTCTTCAATTTCTTCTAACCACCGATGCTGCTATCCCAATATACCCCAGATTTGATAGAATGTGGCTGCGACGAAGCCGGTCGCGGTTGCTTGGCAGGGGCCGTGTTTGCGGCAGCCGTGGTGTTGCCCAAAGACTACCACAACGAGGAACTGAACGACTCAAAACAGCTCACCGAACATCAGCGATACCTACTGCGCGAGACCATCGAGCACGACGCTGTGGCCTGGGCCGTGGCTTCCGTGTCGGCAAAAGAGATTGACGAGACCAACATCCTACGAG
Organism: uncultured Bacteroidales bacterium; assembly: GCA_947168515.1. Taxonomy (GTDB): domain Bacteria; phylum Bacteroidota; class Bacteroidia; order Bacteroidales; family P3; genus Colimorpha. Next base: position 6,026 of record CAMVMF010000052.1, on the reverse strand, counting down.
CCTCGATGCACGCCATGAACCTTGCCATAGGTCAACTATCAGTAGTGCCGGAGTTGCTGCTGATCGACGGCAACCGATTCTATAACGAAGGGCTTATACCCTACTATACTATCGTGAAGGGGGATGGCAAGTACCTGTCCATTGCTGCCGCTTCCATCCTGGCTAAGACCTACCGCGACGACTATATGAAAGAGCTCCATCAGCAATACCCGCAATACGGCTGGGAATCCAACAAGGGATACCCCACCGCCGCACACTACGCAGCGCTGGCGCAGTACGGACCCACCCCGTTTCATCGAATGACTTTCAAACTAACTAAACAACCGGCAAAGTGAATCCCGTAGACAAAATAAGAGAAGCACGAAGGCAGAACACACTGCAGGAACTAGTGGCGCGCCCTCATCGCAAACGCATTGTGCATCTTGACGATATACGCTCTATTGGCATCATCGCCCACAACCTCAGCGAAGAAGAGAGGATGACATTGGGACAGTTTGTCAACGTCATGACCAACCGTGGCGCCATCGTCAGAAAGATAGAGTTGCCAGCCGAGTCGGAGACCTTGCTGGACAAACTGGGTTTTCCCAAGAGCGACTTCACCCAACTATTTACCACCTACCAGTACGACCTACTCATCGACATCACCCCCTCGGGCGATCTCTTCGGCCTCTACACCATTCTCACCACCGCTTCGAGCCTGCGCGTCGGATATGTAGACACTACGCTTCCGACCAACAAACTATATATCGACACCTATGACTTTATCATCCGCGGCGAAGGCCCCTGCGATCTCACCCATTACCTCACCGAAATCCTCAATTACCTCACCCAAATCCGTAAATAAACAAATACCTTTATTCCGAATCAAAAAATATCAAAGACACTTATAAAAAATGAGAAACCCGTTTATTGGTACAGGTGTTGCGCTGATAACACCTTTTAGGAAACAAGAGACCATCGATTTCAGCAAACTCGAACCTCTCATCAACAATCTTATCAGCAATGGAGTTGACTACATTGTTGCTCTTGGAACCACCAGCGAGGCTGCCACCATGACCGACACCGAGCGCCGCGCCCTACAGGATTTCATTATTGAGACCGTAGGCGGCCGCGTTCCCATCATGTTGGGTCTAGGCGGCAACAACACCCTGGCCGTGCGTGATGCTATCGCCAACACCAATTTTGACGGTGTCAGCGGCATTCTTTCCGTGGCGCCCTACTACAACAAGCCCAACCAAAGAGGACTGGCACAGCATTTCAAACAGATAGCCGAAAGCTCGCCAGTGCCCGTAGTCATATACAACGTGCCCGGCCGCACCGGTGTGAACATACAAGCCGAAACCACCCTCCAGCTGGCTGAGGAATGTCCCAACATTATCGGCATCAAGGAGGCTTCGGGAAACATTGCCCAGGTCATGCAGATTCTACGCAACAAACCAGAGAAATTCATGGTCATCTCCGGCGACGACTCCCTCACCTACCCCATGTGCACCATGGGAGCCTCTGGCGTTATCTCTGTGTTGGCCAACGCGCTGCCCAAAGAGATGTCCTCCATGGTAAAATATGCCATCAAGGGAGACACCAAGAAAGCGTTGCCGCTACATTTCCGTATGTTGCCGCTGATGAACGCCATTTTCGACGAAGGTAATCCCACCGGCATCAAAGCTCTTATGGAAATACAAGGACAGATTAGCAATAACCTGCGCATGCCCCTAGTAAAATCCAGCAAGCAGCTATACAACAAAATATCCTCTCTGTATGACGATTTTAACGCATAAGGCACAGCAGACATTCGCATGCGACCGCTACGCCACGGAACTGACCGGAGTCTCCGTTGACCTAGTTGAGTCGTGCCATGCCCGTTGCTCAGTGGACATCCAACCCACCCACCGCAATGCCATGGGGGCCGTGATGGGGGGTGTTATGTTCACCCTAGCAGACCTAGCCTTTGCGGCTGCTGCCAATTCAGACCTACTTGCCGCGGATCTGCCACTGGCATGGGTCTCCCTAGGCAGCGAAATCCATTACCTGTCTCAACCCAAAGGCTCACGCCTGATGGCAGAGACCCAATGTGTGCGGCAAGGTCGCACAACCTGCGTGTACAACATCCACATTCAAGACGAACTATCCACTCCGGTAGCCCTTGTGACCACTACAGGAATGAAAAGCAAATGAAGGTTTTCGAAAGCCTTGGGTCGGGAGCACACACTCTCTTCCCAAGGTCCGAAAGCATCTGTTTCAAAGAAACGAACGCTATGACTATTGACCAGTTAAGACAACCCGTCATCGACGAGTACAACCTATTCTTAGAAGAATACCGCCGCCACACCCAAAGCAGCGTGGAGCTGCTGGAGCAAGTGGTCGACTATATAAGTCACTTCCCCGGCAAACAGCTGCGTCCGCTGCTGGTGTTGCTCTCGGCCAAAGCCTGCCAACACCTCTCCCCTATGCATGTGAAACTGGCTGCAGCAGTCGAGATACTACACAACGCCTCGTTGATGCACGACGATGTGGTGGATGAGTCCAACTCACGTCGTCACCACGACTCCGTTCGGTACCGCTGGAGCAACCAGGTGGCTGTGCTCTGCGGTGATTTTTTCCTTGCCCAAGTAATGGCACTGATGCAGGAAGTGGACAACCGCATGGCTGCGAAAAGCCTGGCCCAAACTGTTGCCACCATGAGCCAAGGCGAACTGATGCAGCTAGCCGCCGTCCACAAGAAGGTGAAAGCATCCTCCTATATCAACATTATCGGCAGCAAGACTGCCTCGCTGATGGCCACCTGCTGCCAGTTTGGTTCCTTTGCACCAGGAAGCCATACCGACACACCATACTCCAAGGCGTTGTATGATTTTGGCTATCACTATGGCATCGTCTTCCAGATACGAGACGACCTCAACGATTTCAACCAAGACCACGACGTGGCCATGCCAGAGGATGTGTCTGCACAACAGCTGATAGCTGATCACACCCGACAGGCCCAGGAGGCACTAATGCTGCTACCCGACAGTCCGGTACGACAAACCATGCTGGACATGCTGCTACCCACGGCCCCACAACCGGCTTGATCGACAGATTATTCTAGCCCCTATTTAATTAGAATGATACAATAAATATAAAAGAAAGAATACAAAATAACAAATTAATATCAAAAACACCATGAAAAAAATCGTTCTCTCATTGTTTTTTATGGCTATCGCAGGCATAGCCATGGCCCAAAATGCAATTCTTCCCCAGAACATCACCATCAAGGCCCTCGACGGTTCTTCTGTTCAAACCTCTGCCATCCAAAATGATGGCAAGCCTATGATCATCAGCTTTTGGGCTACCTGGTGCAAGCCCTGCAACCGCGAGCTCAACACCATCAAAGAAATCTATGCAGACTGGCAAGAAGAGACAGGCGTAAAACTTGTAGCCATCTCTATCGACGATGCCCGTAGTGCCTCCCGAGTGAAACCCCACGTCGACGGCAACGGCTGGGAATACGAAGTCTATATTGACCAGAACCAAGATTTTAAACGTGCCATGAATGTGGTGAATGTGCCCCATACTTTTGTCGTCAACGGCAAGGGCGAAATCATCTGGCAGCACACCTCCTTTGTCGAAGGCGGAGAGGAAGAATTATACGAAGTAGTAAAGAAGGCCTTGGCCGAAACCGAAACAGCCGAGTAATAACCGCTAATGTACCTATCGATGAAAATTAATCTCAAACCCTTATCCCTCCTGACCCTTTTTGTGGTTGCAGCCATGGGGGCATACGCACAGGGCATCATGGGTGGCCACGTCACAGGCAATATACAACTGGACGGACAGGTTTCCCGCCAGGACTCTGTTATCGGAGCTGCCGATGTGCCCGAAAAAATATTAATGAATGCTCGTGCCGACATTCTATATACCAATGGCAATTTCAGTGCCGGACTGCGCTTTGAGGCATATCAGAACCCCATGCTCGGTTTCAATGCCAAGTACAAAGGGCAGGGCATTGCCAATTATTTTGCAGCCTATAACGGTGACAAACTGAGCGTCACTATGGGTAATTTCTATGAACAATTCGGCTCCGGCATGATTCTGCGTGCCTACGAAGATCGGTATCTTGGTGTCGACAACTCCCTACTGGGTTTGAATGTGGCCTTGCGCCCCTACGAGGGTGTCACCATCAAGGCCCTGGCCGGCAAACAGCGGTACTATTGGGAATATGGTGACGGCATCGTCCGTGGTATAGATGGCGAAGTAAGCCTCAACAGCATCATCAAACCTTGGGCAGAGGGCAAACTCCGCGCCACCTTAGGGGCTGGTTTTGTAAGCAAATACGAACCAGACCAGACCATCACCTCCACGACCAACCCTGCCTATCGGCTCAACCTCCCATTGAATGTGGGAGCCGGGGCTGTGCGTGCCGACCTGAACTACGGCAACTGGTCATTACAGGCCGAATACGCCCATAAAGGACAGGACCCCAGCATCATGAACAACTACATCTATCGTGAAGGCGAGGCCTTGATGATCAACGCCACATACTCGCAGAAAGGTTTCAGTGCCAACCTGCAGGCCAAACGTGTGGACAACATGAGTTTCAAGTCGGTCCGTTCAGAGAGCGGCGAGATGCTCTACATCAACTATATCCCCGCAATCACCAAGCAGCACACCTACGCCTTCCTGAGCATGTATCCCTATGCCACCCAGACCACCGGCGAGATGGGGCTGCAGGGCGACGTGATGTATAAAATCAAGAAAGAAACCCTCCTCGGTGGCAAATACGGCACAGACATCCACCTCAACGGTTCTATTATCACCGGCATCGATACCACCCGCATCGGCGGCGACGGCACCCTCGGATACACCTCTGAATGGTTCAAGACCGGCGACCTGTACTATGCCGATGCATCCATCGAAGTGGCAAAAAAACTGAGCAGTGCACTTAAACTGACCTGCACCTACGGCTACCAAATCTTCAACCCAATCGTAGAAGGACATGAAGGTGCATTGCACCACAACCACATCTTGGTGGGCGACCTTACATGGAAGGTCAACCGGAAGAACGTCCTGCGTTTCGAAGCCGAATGGATGGGCAGCGACAGCAAATACGACCCCAATGTCGACGACAAACGTTGCGGCGACTGGATTATGGGCCTTGTGGAATATAACTTTACCAGCAAATGGTTCGTATCTGTCAGCGACCAGTATGCCTATCGCGACGGCGTAGGCAACTACTACAATGTCTCAGTAGGATACAACCACGGTGCCACCCGTCTGCAGCTGGGCTATGGCAAACAGCGCGAAGGACTTTTGTGCATCGGCGGTGTCTGCCGTCAAGTACCCGCCAGCAACGGCCTTACCTTCAGTTTCACCACCTCCTTCTAATCCCGTTCAATAATAATCATAATGAAAACAATAAAAATATTATCCATCTTCTTTGCCGGCCTTTTCCTGCTTGCATCCTGTGACAAAATAGAGGCCGATGCCAACGGCAACTATGTTGTCTTTAGCGGCAACACCGGCACCTGGTACGACAGTGACATAGAACTCCCCGCCACCCAACGTGCTATAGTGGAGAAATACACAGGCGTCCGTTGTACCAACTGTCCCACTGCAGATATCGTTATCAACACCGCTCTGGGAAAATATGGCGAATCACTCATGGCCATAGCTGTCCATTCGGGACGCTTCGGCGAACCCCTGAACAACGAGCAAGACCTCCGCACGGAGGAAGGCACTTCTTGGTTCGAGAATTTCGGCATAACGGCACAACCCTCTGCCTTGGTCAACCGTGCTCACAGCGGCTCCTCATGGGATATATTCACTCCTACCTCTGGGTTCGATGACCGCATCGATGCCATTGTCAACCGCTCTGCCCAAGTGGCTGTACAAGTTCAGTCGCAACGCAATTCTGGCAATAATTATTCCGCAGAAATCTACCTGGACTATAAGGAAGACCTCACTGTTGCTCAGACCCTCACCCTGCTGATTATCGAAGACAGCATCTTCACCACCCAGCGTGGTCAGGGCGAAGAATTTGACAATTACGC
>CAMVMF010000051.1 GCA_947168515.1 uncultured Bacteroidales bacterium | reverse complement strand
AAATGCCCTGCAAGGGCTTAAACAGATCTAGCCCAATGGCAACGCCTTGGGTAAAAATTATAGTGAAAACAGATTTACTCACAATAGCATAAATAAAACTACATTATATGATTCATAAGAATTTTTCATCAGTCCGACTGATTGCTTGTAGTCTCCTTTTGGTGCTTTTTTTCGTCTCATGCCGCAAGGAGGCAATCGATATTCAAAGTCCCAACAACCGTCGTTGCACCAGCTATGTGGAACAGTTTGAGGCCATTTGGGAAGGCCTCGACCACACCTATGTCATGTGGGACCAGGACACCGTGGACTGGGATGCCCGCTATGAGAAGTATCGGCCTATTTTTGCCTCTTTCGATGCCAACGGGGTCGACTCGGCCACCTATGTGAACACCTGGAAGGAAGTCCTGAGCGGACTTCTCGACCACCACATGGCCCTCTTTTTGTGGAACCCCACCCCGGGACACAAATATTGTGTTTTGCTGTCGCCCAATAAGTTAATCCGCTCTACCGATTACGCCACCCAGGTTCAAATATTGCGTAACCAGCCCGGTGTAACCGAGTTTGTCGAGTACAACGATACTACTGGTCGTTATGTAAGCAGTGTGTTCTGCCTTCTGCCGGGCAAGAGTGCCGGCAAGAAGATTGCCTATCTGCGTTTTTCGGAGTTCAATATGGGTTCTTTGGATACGGTCACCGCTCCGGCGGCAGCCCGTGTGCCGTTCAATGCTTTCTATGGCGAGGGTGACAGCTCTTGGTTTTCAGGTGTCACCAACGGTGCCGTCACCCGCGACAATGTGGAATCTATTATCATAGACCTGCGCGGCAACACCGGTGGCAATGCCAACGATATCAATACTTTCATCACCGCGCTGCTGCAAAAGGATTTCCATTGGGGCTACACCCGTTACAAACAGGGGCCTGGCCGTTATGACTACACCGGCTGGGAACCGCTGGTGTTTACCTGCCCGAAGAACCATCTGGCCACGGCCAAACCTATCGTGGTGTTGTCGGATGTCAGTTCGGTCAGCTGCTCGGAACTGAGCACCTACATACTCAAGAGTATCCCCAACGGTTACTTTATTGGAGAAAAGACCTTTGGTGGCACCTGTGCCCTGAGTCCCAATACCGACATAACGTTCAACATTTACTATTCGGGCTGTTTTGGTGACCAGAAGTTGTATGAGAAAAGGGTGCCTACATATGCCGAAGATTTTGCATACTTCATGTACAGCGGTACCTATAAGGTGGTGACCACCAAGTATGAAAGTCTCGAAGGTGTGGGGGGCCAGCCCGACAAGGAGGTGCCCTACAGCAAAAGTGAGCTGGAGGCCGGCATCGACAGCCAGTTGAACAGTGCCCTGCAGTACCTTCGTTCGGGCAGATAGTCCCTCGTTTCCTTCTTTATCCCATTTATCAACAACTTTTAACAATCAAGATGAAATTAGTCCAACGCTCCTCTATCCTCCTGTGGTGTCTGTTGCTGACCATGCCCGTGCTGGTCAGGGCCCAGGAGGATTCGGTTCGAGTGAACCAATCCGTTGCCCAAACACCCCGAACGCCTCATTTTTCCATTGGCGTTCTGGGTGGTTTGGACCGCAACTACCACATTGTCGACATGTCCTATATGAATGACTATAGTTATTCCCCCTATGCTCCGGGTAGGACCTATGGGGTGCAGCTGGGCTATTCTCCATGGAAGTGGCTGACCTTTAGGGTCGACGGTGTGATGGTAGATAAGAACTATTACCGCCAGCACATGTTGGCCAATGGCGGCGGGGCCTATCCCGACACCACTACCAACCAGTATGTCAATGTGCCTGTGGTGTTAATGCTCAATGTGGGCAACAAAATCCGTGTGCATGCCTTTGGCGGGGTCTATGGCGGCTACTGGCTCTCCAGCCACCGCAAGGGCAGAACCATGGCAGTGTTTGGCTCACCCGAATATGACGAAGATGTCGACCTCGATTCCAAGGAGTCGCAGATTAAGTTCAACCGCAAAGACGGTGGTTTCACCTATGGGGTGGGGCTAAGTGGGATGATTGTCAAACGCATAGAGATAGGTGTAGAGGCACGGTGGTATTATGGCATCTACGATATACAAAAGGAGTATATGACCTTTCTCAACCCACGCTACAATACCACGTTTGCCCTTCAGGCGGGTCTGAGTTTTTGGCTTTGATGCCGCCTCACGTATGGTCTATTTTTAGTTATAATTAAATAAATACAGATGAATTTCTCCTACAATAAAATAATGGTTCTCTCACTGCTGGTCGCTCTCATGGCATCATCATGTCGCAAGGAGTCGACGGTGAGCGATTTTGACAACCCCAATATCCGCACCAACATTTCCTATTCGGCTCAGTTCGAATCGGTGTGGCATGGCATGGACCAGGGGTATGTCTTCTGGGGGCAGGACACGGTGGATTGGGACGAGCGCTATCGCACCTATAAACCGATATTTGATAGTTTCGACCGTGCCAGCTATGTCTCGGCGGGAGCCTATCAAGAGGCTTATACGGGTCTTTTCGAAGGTTTGCTGGACCATCACCTGATGGGTCTTTTTTATTCCCCCAAAAACAACGGCCAATTGGCCATAGTAAACCCCGGCAGAAACGAATATGAGCACACTACCTATTCTGTCGTCGAACGAGAGAAGGAAATAGAGGCCCTCCAGAGACGTTCAGACCTGGTGCAGTACTACGGCTACGGGCCTACAATCAATTATGATTACGGCATAGAAATACCGGGAACCTATTTTGCGCTGATCAAAGGTAAGAATGCGGGAGAGTTGATTGCTTATTTCCGTTTTACGGGTTTTAGTTTGTCCAACTTCGTGCAGTATAGATATGTGCTGCCCAGTTATGTCTTCGCCCCCATCAAGGCCTTCTACGGTACGGATGAGGGGTACGGCATTACGCCCAAGGGCTATGCCAACAACGACTCGGTGGTGGGCATTATTATTGACCTCCGCGGCAACCCCGGTGGCAACACGGCCGATTTGCAGCCATTCATTGGTTCGCTGTCGCAAAGCAACAGTTTGGTAGGATACACCCGTGTGAAAGATGGTTTTGGCCGTTTGGACTATGGTCCTTGGGCCGAATATGTGATTCCCTCTCCGCACAATCATCTGCTCAAGGAGAAGACCGTGGTGGCTTTGGTCGACATCAATTCTACTAGCTGTGCCGAGTTGGCCACAATGCTTATAAAGGGTCTGCCTAAGGGTAAGGTGATAGGCGAACGCACCTATGGTGCTGTCGGAGCCCTGTTGGCAAATTCCACCTACAGCCACGACATGTTCTATAGTGGTTGTATGGGCGATTATAAGCTATATGACTATTACGGACAATATATTGGCGAGGGGTATGAGTACCTTATCAGCGTCTACCGTTCAGAGCGCGAGTATAAGCAAACCTATCCGTTCTATATCTACACCAGCACTTTCAACATGGTCGACAAAGACTACAACCAGGTTGAGGGCTTTGGCGTGCAGCCCGATATCGAGGTGCTGTTTAATCGCAACCGTCTATGGAACGACGGTGTCGATGTCCAGCTCCAACGTGCCATCAATTATATCAAAACGGGCCGATAGGAACTGTAGCAGGCTTATCAAAAAGCGGCATCAGGAAATACCTGGTGCCGCTTTTGGCTTTATTTGTATTGGAGGGTTAGCTCCTTGACTTGAAGCGTGCTGCCAAAATACGTATGGCTTCGATGTTGCGGGGACCTTGGATGTCTAGTTTGCCCGATTCAATGGTGATGACGTTGCCTTTCTTGACTGCCGAGAGGCGGTTGTAGGGCTGCGTCTTGCAGAAGGTGGCGGAGTCCTCTGTGCGGATGATGATGAATTCGGGGTCTTTCTGCATGAGGGTCTCCAGGCTGTAGCTCCATCCCTGCACGTCGCTGGCAATGTTCAAGCCGCCGGCCATGGTGATGATGTCGTTGATGAAGGTGTTGCCGCCCGCTGTGAAGTTGCCGCCGGCACCAAATCCCACCACATAGTAGGCCGTCCTAGGGTTGGCTATAGGGCCTATGGAGTCGAGGACTTCGTCCAGCTGTTTGTGCAACAGGTTGTTCAGGCTGTCTGCGGCTTCCTTACGGCCCGTGAGTTGCCCTATTTTTTCGATGTTGCCAAAGAGTCCGTCGAAATTCTGTTTCTCGATGATGCTGACGAAAGGAACCCCCATTTTCTCCAATTGTTGGACGTTCTTTTGCTGCACCATGGAGCTGCTCAGCACTAGTTCGGGGCGGAGCGAGAGGATCTGCTCGATGTTCATGTTGGTGATGCCTCCAATGCTGGGAATCTTTTCTACCTCTGGCGGGTAGGTGCAGAAGTCGGTACGTCCCACCAAGAGGTCGTCGGCACCCAGGGCAAACATGATTTCGGTGACGGAGTGTGACACGCTAACGATGCGGGTGGGGGAGGAGGGCACCTCCACCTGACGGTTGTAATCGTCGGTGAAAATGTAGGTTTTGGGGGCTTGGTTGTCCGCTGCCGGCTGTTTGCAGCCTGCCAGGCTGGCGACAATAACCAGGCTAAGTAATATATAGATACGTTTCATGTTCGATAAAATGAAAAGGGGAGTGTGCCCTGTAGGAACACTCCCCTGGTTGCTTGATTGTTTAAGCCATAGGAATTACAGCAGAGTGGCAAGTTTGGCGGCGAGGTCGCTGACGCGGGTGCTGTAGCCCTTCTCGTTGTCGTACCAGCTGATGACCTTCACCATGTTGCCGTCCATCACCTGGGTGAGCAGGCTGTCGAAGATGGAGCTGTGGGTGTTGTCGACGATATCGATGCTGACGATGGGGTCAGAGGTGTACTGCAGGATGCCTTTCATGGGGCCTTCGGCAGCTTCCTTGATGGCAGCATTGATTTCCTCCTTGGTCACGTTGCGGCTCATCTCAGCGGTGAGGTCCACAACAGAACCGTCGGGAGTGGGAACGCGCATGGCAAAGCCGTCCAGCTTGCCCTGCAGCTCGGGAATGACCAGGCCGACGGCCTTGGCAGCACCGCTGGAGGTGGGGATGATAGACACGGCGGCGGCACGTGCACGACGGAGGTCGCTGTGGGGCTGGTCGAGGATTTTCTGGTCGTTGGTATAGCTGTGGATGGTGTTCATCAGACCGCGTTTGATGCCGAATTTGTCGTTCAGCACCTTGGCCATAGGAGCCAGGCAGTTGGTGGTGCAGCTGGCGTTGCTCACGAGTTGCATCTCTTTGGTCAGGATGTTGTCGTTCACGCCCATCACGATGGTGGCATCCACGTCGTCGGCCTTGCTGGCGGGCACGGTCAGGATGACCTTCTTAGCGCCGGCGTTGATGTGTTTCATCATCTGCTCTCTCTTCTTGAAGAGGCCGGTGGACTCAATCACGATGTCGATGCCGAGTTCTTTCCAAGGGAGGTTCTGGGGGTCGCGCTCAGCATAGATTTTCACCTTCTTGCCGTTGACCACGATGCAGTCGCCTTCAGCGTGTACTTCGCCAGGGAAGTTGTCGTGGACGGAGTCGTATTTGAAAAGATATGCGAGGGTTTCTGCGCTGGTGAGGTCGTTTACGGCGACAACTTCAAGCTCAGGATGGTTTTCCATGATAGCACGGAAGGACATACGTCCAATACGGCCAAAGCCGTTGATAGCTACTTTTATCATATTATTTTGATTTTGAAATGTTTATGTTGTTGATGTTTAAATGTAACAATTTACAAATATACATTTTTTTTCTTATTTCAACAAAAAAATGTATTTTTGCATTAAAAAAAATGCATTCCGCCCTTTGGCATCGACGTAATAAGTGACAGAAACAATGATGAGTAAACCCGACAAGATTATACGGAAAAGAAAACAACTTGTTTTCACCCGCAAGTGTTTTGTTTTGCTATTTTGCGTGGCTTTCTTGTTTTGTTGTCTGTGGGGAATTGCCCATCTGAATGGTTTTTGGTTGGTGTTGGTGTGGATTGTTTTGGGTTTGTGGTCGTGGTCCCTGGTGCAGGTGGTTTTTTGCAAGTTTTTCAATCCTATAGTTACTCCGCTGATGGTCCATCGCTGTTTTCAGTGGCTGAGAAATCCCCAGCGGCGGGTCCGGTTCAGCAGATTTTTGGTACCCATAGAAGATATTTCGCCCAACCTGATAGGCATGGCCGATATAGGCGAAAATGGGGGGCTTTTTTACCATTGCCGGGGCTTCATGTTCGACAGTCTCTATTATGCGTATAATCATAACAAGAAATCCTCCACCTTGTGTGGCGGCAGCACCATTTCTCAGCAAACGGCCAAAAATTGCTTCCTCCCGCATAGTCGCACGTTGCTGCGTAAAGTAGTGGAGGCCTATTATGTGTTGCTGATAGAATTGCTGTGGGGTAAGAAACGCATCATGGAGTGTTACCTTAACATCATAGAGTTTGGCGACGGCATATATGGCTGCGAGGCCGCCAGCCGGCACTACTTCGGACATTCTGCCAATCGTCTTACCGACATGGAGGCCTCTTTGCTGATAGCCACGCTGCCCTGGCCTCAGACGGCCAATCCACATAAGCGAAACCCACGTTATGACCATCTGGCATCGGTGATTAAACAAAAATATCAGGACTATACCCCCATCGTCTGGAATGCCCGGTGGGAGGACCTAGATATACAAAAGGTGGAGAAGTGTAACAGGGGTCTGCTGTTTTTTGTTAAATGGGTTATGCTTAATAGAATTAAAGAATTAACGAGAAAGACTAATGTCGAAAAAACGTAAAAAAGTAAACAAAAAGACTAGAATTTTCAAACGCTGGAAGCAGCTTTCTTTCGGCGGCAAGATTTGGCGCTTTGTCTGGGTAACAGTGCTGGCCTTGTTTGGCTTTTCAATCTTCCAAGTACTCTTTTGTGCTGTCTTCAATCCGCCCATCACCCCCCTCATGGTCACCCGTTTCTTCGAGCAGGTCAAAGACCCCGACCGGACGGTGCGCTTCGAACGCGACTACGTCCGGCTGGACAAAATATCGCAGAATCTGGTCAATGCGGTGGTGGTTTCCGAAGACGGTCTCTACCTGTATCATCATGGCTTTGATGTCAAACAGTTGAAGATGTCATACATCGAGGGCAAGAAAGGCCGTCGCCACCGCGGAGGTAGCACCATCAGCATGCAGACGGCCAAAAACTGTTTCCTCCCGCATAAGCACAGCCTGGCCCGCAAGGCCGTGGAGGCCTACTATACTACCCTCATCGAAAAAATCTGGAGCAAGAAACGCATCATGGAATGCTATCTCAATGTCATTGAGTTTGGCGACGGCATCTATGGCTGCGAGGCTGCGGCCCAGCATTATTTCCACCACTCCGCCGAACACCTCACCCGCCGCGAGGCCGCCTTGCTGGCCGTTTGCCTGCCATCGCCGCTCAAGATGAATCCCGGCCGCCCCGGCCCCTATCTCAGCCGACAGGCTTCGGTCGTGCAGGGGCGTATGGCCAAGTATGGTCGCATCAACCTGGATGCCAAGCGCGAAGACCTGAACCCCAGATACCTGAAAGAGATGGACGAAACCCTTTGGGACTTTGTTTGGTGGGTGGTGACCGATGGCGAGACGCTGACACCGAAAAAGAAAAAGTAACTGCCGTGGACTGGGACCGACATATACGTGATTTCGAAGCCTATTTGCGTCTAGAGCGCAATCTGGCCGACAACTCGGTGCAGGCCTATCTTCGCGATGTGTCGCATCTGCGCCGCTATGTCGAGCCGCTGGGCGTGGAGCCGCAGGATGTCACGGTGGAGCATCTGCGCGGACTGCTCAAGCAGCTGAGTGAACTAGATATTGCCGCCACCACCCAGTGCCGCATCATTTCGGGGCTGCGCACTTTCTATAAAATGTTGGTGATAGAGGATGTGCTCAAAAGCAGTCCGGCCGAACTCATCGAGATGCCCATGCGCCCCAAGCACCTGCCCGATGTCCTCAGCGATGAGGATATCGAAAAGTTGCAGGCTACCTTCGACCGCAGCAAACCCGGCCCTGCCCGCAACTATGTGATTGTCGAGGTGCTCTACGGCTGCGGCCTACGGGTCTCCGAACTCTGCAATCTCAAACTCTCCAATATCTATCCCAAAGAGGAGATGCTGCAGGTCTTTGGCAAAGGCAACAAGGAACGCTGGGTGCCTATCAACCCCCGCGCTCTCAGCCTCTTGGAGAACTATCTGCTCACCATCCGCAGCCAGCTGACGACCCAGCCAGGCGAGGAGAAGTATGTCTTCCTCAATCTCCGGGGCCACCATCTCACCCGTGTGGCCGTTTTCCAGTTTATCAAGGAGGCCGTGGAAATGGCCGGCCTCCACAAGAATGTCTCCCCTCACAGCCTTCGGCATAGTTTTGCCACCGAGCTGGTGCAGAACGGTGCCGACCTCCGTGCCGTGCAGGAGATGTTGGGTCACGAAAGCCTCTCTACTACTGAAATCTACACCCATCTCAGCCGCCAATATCTCCGAGACACCATCACCACCTATCACCCTCATTACAAGAAAAAATAAAAGCATATCGACCCTATCACTTAACAAAAACAAACAGCTATGTCCCTCATCTCCTTTCTGATAGGACCCGCGGTAGGTGCCGTCATTGGTGGCATCACCAACCGGCTGGCCATCACCATGCTCTTTCGGCCCTATGAGGCGCATTATATCGGCCGGGTCAAAATCCCCCTCACCCCGGGCATCATACCCAAAGAGAAAGGCAACATTGCCAAAGCCATCGGCGCCACCGTTAGCGAGCAGCTGCTCAATAGGGAGAGTCTTGCCAATCAGCTACTCTCCGACGACATGAACCAAAAGGTTTCATCTGCCATCGACGGCCTCATCAGCCGCATCCAGCACCACGAGGAGACCTTGCAGCAGCTCTTGCTTGCCCATCTGCAACCGGAGGAGTATGCCCGAGTGGTCTCGCAAGTTGAGGACGACGTGGTGAGTGCCATTTCTGCCAAATTGACCGACCCCACTCTGGGGCAGAAGGTCTCTTCGTTGGTAGTGGAACAGGTGATGAATAAGATGCGCGAAAACCTACTCGGCCGCCTCGGAGCCGGCGTGCTCGAACTCATGCGCGGCTCTGTGGAGACCATGCTGGCATCGAACATCAACCAGATGCTGCAAAACAATGCCGGCCAGCTGGTGGGCGACCTCGTTTCCACCGAGGCCGACAGGCTGCTCGCCGCACCCGTCAAGGAGCTGTGCCAAGGCAAAGAAGAGTTGTTCGCCCAACTGAAGAATACCGTTATGAAAGCCTATCGCACCCTGG
Source organism: uncultured Bacteroidales bacterium (assembly GCA_947168515.1). Lineage (GTDB taxonomy): Bacteria > Bacteroidota > Bacteroidia > Bacteroidales > P3 > Colimorpha. The sequence continues at coordinate 12,712 of CAMVMF010000051.1, read as the reverse complement.
TGGAGACCAATCTTCCCAAAGCATTGGAGGCTATGAATATACAGAAGATTGTCGAGGATAAGATCAACTCTATGGATATGCGCCAAACCGAAACCCTTCTGCTGCAGCTGATGGACAAGGAGCTGAAGGCCTTGGTTTGGTTCGGCGTGCTGTTGGGTTTCGTTATGGGTTTTGTCACCAATATTATTTAGCCTTATTGTTTGAGCATGAGAGAGATTGACGATATTATCATCCACTGTACTGCCACACGCAAAAAACGCCACCATACGGTCGAGGAGATACGCCGTTGGCACCTGCAAAGAGGTTTCGACGACATTGGCTATCACTATGTTATCTATATCGATGGCACCATCCATGTGGGGAGGCCCCTCGATATGGTGGGGGCACATGCCTATGGGCACAACCAGCGCAGTATCGGCATCTGCTATGTGGGTGGGTTGGACAGGCGTGGGCGGCCCGCCAACACGCTCAACCGGGCCCAGGAGCGTTCGTTGATAGCCCTCATCACCGTACTCCAGAGCATCTTCCCCCAAGCGGCACTCCACGGCCATAACGACTATTCCGAAAAGGAATGTCCTTGTTTCAATGTTCACGAGTGGTGGGCCAAACACAGTCAATAGTTTATACATTTATCAATACACATTATATGCAAAAGGAAATCTATCTTGCTGCTGGCTGCTTTTGGGGTGCCGAGCTTTTTTTCAAACAAATCGACGGGGTGACCCTGACCCAGGTGGGTTTTGCCAATGGCAACACCGACAACCCCACTTATAAGGAGGTCTATACCGACACCACAGGCTATGCCGAGACGGTCCGTCTGCAGTACGACCCCCTCAAGGTCGGCCTCGCCTTTCTGTTGGAGATGTATTTCAAGGCTGTCGACCCCACCAGTCTCAACAAGCAGGGCGAAGATGAGGGAACGCGCTACCGCACCGGCATCTATTATGTCGACCCCACCGACCTCCCATTCATCAACTACGCCATGTCCGAAGAGGCCAAGAAGTATGGCCTCCCCCTCTGTGTGGAGGTCCTGCCTTTGCAGAATTTCTATCCTGCCGAAGAGTATCACCAGGACTATCTGGCTAAGAATCCCGACGGCTACTGCCACCTACCCGTGGCCCTTTTCGAGTACGCGCGCAACAACAAGGATACCCACACCCAGCAGAAAGTGCGTCAGTATGAACTGCTGCTCAAGCAGTTTGCTGCCATGGCCGACGGCGAGACCGACTCCCTGGCCCTCATGGCCAACGCCGCCGCACTCATCCACGAGACCTTCCACTTCTGGTGGACAGGGTTTTACCGTGTCGTGGGCGAGGAGCTGATTCTCGGACCCTTCCAAGGTCCTGTGGCTTGCATGCACATAGGCTATGGCAAAGGAGTCTGCGGCACCGCATGGCAGGAGAACCGCACCCTGCTGGTACCCGACGTAGAGGCCTTCCCCGGCCACATCGCCTGCAGCGCCGCCTCACGCAGCGAAATCGTGGTCCCGGTCCACAAGGACAACACCGTCGTCGCCGTCCTCGACATCGACAGCCAATACCCCGCCACCTTCGACAGCTGCGACCAACACTTCCTCGAAGCCTTCGTCGAACTCTTGCCCTAACGTGTCCTTTCGGCCAATAGCGGCGGAAAGCCCAACGTGCAGTTCGAAAGGATTCGCCGCTGTTTGCTCCTCTTGGGGGATGGACTCTTATTATTCCATTTTTTTTTCGTATTTTTGCAAGCTATATTATTGAGATTATAATTGCTATGGCAGAAGATAACAACAATATAATTCAAGAAGTTACCAACGAGGAGTATAAATGGGGCTTCGTCACCGACATCGACACCGACACGATCGGTAAAGGCCTGAACGAGGATGTTATCCGCCTCATTTCGAAAAAAAAGAATGAGCCCGACTGGCTGCTGGAGTTCCGTCTGAAGGCGTTCCGCAAGTGGCAGACCATGGAGGAACCCAGCTGGGGACATCTGAAGTACGACAAGGTGGACTATCAGGACATCATCTATTACGCTGCCCCCAAGCAGCAGAAGAAAAAGAGCATGGACGAGGTCGACCCCGAGTTGCTGGCCACCTTCGACAAGCTGGGCATCCCCTTGCGCGAGCAGAAGGCTTTGGCCGGCGTGGCCTACGACGCCATCATGGACTCCGTCTCCGTCAAGACCACCTCGCAGAAGGTGCTGGAGGAGCAGGGCATCATTTTCTGCCCCATCAGCGAGGCCGTTCAGAAGCACCCCGATCTGGTGCGGCAGTACCTAGGCTCGGTGGTGCCTATCGGCGACAATTTCTTTGCGGCGCTGAACTCGGCAGTCTTCAGCGACGGCTCTTTCTGCTATATCCCCAAGGGGGTACGCTGCCCCATAGAGCTTTCCAGCTATTTCCGCATCAACGCCCGTGGCACAGGCCAGTTCGAGCGCACCCTCATCGTCTGCGACGAAGAGGCCTACGTGAGCTATATGGAGGGCTGCACGGCACCGCAGCGCGACGAGAACCAGCTGCATGCCGCCATCGTCGAGATTGTGGCACTCAAGGATGCCGAGGTGAAGTACAGCACCGTGCAGAACTGGTACCCCGGCGACAAGGACGGCAAGGGTGGCATCTATAACTTCGTCACCAAGCGCGGCATCTGCAAGGGGTCACACTCCAAGATTTCGTGGACCCAGGTGGAGACCGGTAGCGCCGTGACATGGAAATATCCCAGCTGCATCCTGCAGGGCGACGACAGCAGTGCCGAATTCTACAGCGTGGCCGTCACCAACAACTACCAGCAGGCCGACACCGGCACCAAGATGATTCACATAGGCAAGAACACCCACAGCACCATCATGTCCAAGGGCATCAGCGCGGGCCACAGCCAGAACAGCTATCGCGGCCTGGTGCAGATAAACAAGTCGGCAGACAACGCCCGCAATTTCTCGCAGTGCGACTCGCTGCTGCTGGGCGACACCTGCGGTGCCCACACCTGGCCCTATATCAAGGCCAACAACAGCAGTGCCATCCTGGAGCATGAGGCCACCACGAGCAAGATTTCCGAAGACCAGCTTTTCTACTGCCAGCAACGCGGTATCTCGGCCGAGAGCGCCGTGGGCCTCATCGTCAACGGCTATGCCAAAGATGTCCTCCGCAAACTGCCCATGGAGTTCGCCGTTGAGGCCCAGAAACTGCTCAGCATCAGCCTCGAAGGCAGCGTAGGATAACCCCTCCCTCTATCATATCTATCATATCTATCCTCTCTATCCAATGACACACAAACTTTCCATGGATGAGCTGCACCGCATTTCGGTGGAAGAATTCAAGGCCGCCGACAAGCTGCCCCTGACGGTGGTGCTAGACAATGTGCGCAGCCAGAACAATATAGGTTCCGTCTTCCGCACCAGCGATGCCTTCCGCGTGGAGCGTATTTGCCTGTGCGGCATCTGTTCCACTCCGCCTCACCGCGACATACACAAGACTGCCCTCGGGGCCGAGGAGAGCGTGGCCTGGAGTTATCATGAGGAGACCGCCGACTGCATCCGAGCACTGAAAGAAGAGGGCTATAAGATATATGCCGTGGAGCAGGTGGACGACAGCATCAAGTTGAATGCCCTGCCCGACAGCCTGGGCGATAAGGTGGCCGTCATCTTCGGCAACGAGGTGGAAGGGGTGCAGGACGAGTTGCTCCCCCTCTGCGACGGCAGCATCGAGATTCCCCAGCAGGGCACCAAGCACTCCCTCAACATAAGCTGCGCCGCCGCCATCGTCCTCTGGGAACTCTGGCAGCGGCTGCATGTTTAACCTAGTATAGAATTGTTCTTCACTCTTCGCCCATTCCGCCGTGGGGGTCGTAGGTGAGGGTGATTTTGTCGGTGATTTCGGTCCAGTACATGGTGGGGTAGACCGCGGTGATGTTGGCGGGGAGTCCGTTGGGGAGATATTCGTAGCTCCAGGTGGACTCGGAGGTGGTGGTGGCGTCGTTGCGACGGTCATAGTGATAGTTCACACGGCGCACCATGTTGTTGCGGCAGAGGCAGGTGGGGTCGTCGATGAAACCGTCCTGGCCGATGAGTTGGGAATTGAAATAGCCTTGGAAGGGATTGGGGTGGTTGTCGTAGAAGTATTCTATGTGCGAGAGGCCTGAGGTGTACCATGCCATTGAATCGGCCGTGGCACGCACCAGGTTGCCGTTCTCCCATTCTAAGGTCCACTGCTTTACCAGCGTGTCGGTGTGGTATGTATCGTACAACCACTCTTGGAGCGGGTGGGTGAAGACAATGGCGTAGGGGTACTCTTCGCCGTTGCGGTAAAGGAAATCGGTGGTGTAGGTGCGGTTGCCGTTGCCGTTCTGCCCGAAGGGGAAACTGATGCGGCTCAGCAGCCCACTGGAATAGGCAAAGTGGTATGTGCGCAGGTAGTTGCCGTCCGTACCAAGACTGAAGCAGATGCTGTCCAAGCGGCCGTTGCTATTGTAGTAGTAATTGTCGATACGAGGGCGGTTAGAAGAATAATAGGTGCCTGTGTAGTCGAATTCCACTTGGGCCAGACGTCTGTCGGAACTCCAGCTCCAACGGTCGAAATAGGTGAGTGGGTCGCTGCTGGCTTCCACCCCCTCTTCGTGCAGGTCGTGGCGCATTTGCACCACGGCGTTTACTGGTTGATACATGCCTCGGAAGGCATTCTGCGTGGTAGGAAAGATGTCGTCGGTGCGCTGGCAGGCCGCCGATAGGAGCATGAGGGTGCAGCCGATAACTGTTGCAGACAGTGCAAAATAATTCTTTTTCATGAGCTTATTGTTTTTTGATGTTTTTGTTAGCAGCCTCTCTTTTTGGCCCAAAAGCTGAGCCCGGAGTACCCTTGCTCATATACTTTTCTGCGCTCCATGACGGTGCCCAAGTGGGAGTATTCGATTTCTATGACCAATACGAATGCCTCCTGTGGCAGATGTTGGATGGTGAAGGTGTTGTCGTAAAGGCAGATGCAGTCGGTCATTCCTTGCTCGCCCAGATGCTCCACTGCCCTCACTGTGTCACCATTGCGGTGGATGGTGGTGGTAATGTTCTGGTTCCCTTTGCAGTCCAGCATCATGTTGTAGTGATTGACGGTCATGAAGCGTTGCTCTTGATTCCAATCCACTACGACAGAGTCGGTGTTCATGTCTTTGGCGGCCAGTTTGTCAGTGCTGGTGTGGCAGTCGGTGGTGGCCATGTCGTAGGCCCATAGGCCGTCGTCCCAGTCACATTTTTCGCAGCTGCATATCAGTGTGGCGCAGGTTATGGCCACGGCCACAAGGGTGAGAAGTGTCTTTTTCATTTCGGTTGGTGTTTAAGGATTATCTAATTGAAACTATTTTCGTAGACGGTAGTGGTCTCCGTCCTGTCAAACCATATGGTTTCCACCTCAATGACTAGCGTGAACGGTGTTTCGGGCAGGTATTCGATGTCGAACGAGTTGTCGTATAGGCACACGCAGTTGGTCAGCCCCTGCTCGCCCAAGTGTTCAGTCACGCGGATGGTGTCGCCCTCGCGGAGGATGGTGGTCGGGATGGGCTGGCGCATGCCGCAGTCCAGAATCATGTTGTAGTGGGATACGCTCATGGAGCCCCCTTCGCGGTCCCACTCCACGACGATAGAGTCTGTGTTCATATCCTTGGCGGCAATGGGGTCGGTAAAGTGGTGGCAGTCGCTGGTGACGACATTGTGGACTACAGGCGTTTCGGGCCAGTCCTGGCATTTGGTGCAGCCGCACATCAGAACCATGCAGGTGGCGGTCACCGCTGCAAAGGTAAGGAGAATCTTTTTCATTTGTCGTTATTTTTTGGGTTAAGAGTAATATCATAGTTTATATCGCCTTGGCCTTCGTACCAATGACGGTTGCCCCCACTGAGAGGCACACCCGCAGTGGGAATACTGACCGTGGTGTCTTGGTAGCTGCCGTTTTCAGTGCTGTCGATGTCGGCGAAGGTGACATTGTCGATGGGCAAACTGGGAAATGCGCCCTTGAGGGTGAAGGCGTAGGCCCCTTGGGGGTCGGTGGTGTCGTAGGGATGGCCATAATGGTTGACTTCAATCCCCGGTATGGGCTTCCCGTCGGGGTCGGAGACGGTGCCTTTGACATGATAGGTGGCTTCGGGAGTGCCGTATTCCACCGCGCATTCGGTACAGCTGATGCCCACGGCTGTTGCAGCTAGCGTGAGCAGCCAGTTTTTGAATTTCAGGTAGCGTATTTTCATATTTCTTAGGTGTTGGGGTCAGTTCTTACTGGGCGGCACCGTAGTGCTCATCGGTGATGCTGAAGGTGAGTTTGCCGTAGTAGGGGTTGCCTTTGAAGGGGGCGCTTTCTTTGCGTTTTTCCTCATAGGTGTAATTCTGCCCGCTGAAGTTGTAGGGGCTGATGCCGGTGGTGTCTTCGGGATGGTAGACCACGAGCTTTCCATCGTCAAACCGTAGTTCGACCCCATTGCCATAGTACCACTTCAGCCAGTGGGTGCCTTGTTCGTAACTGGCTCCGCCCAATCCATCCATGGATTCTACCACAACCTCTTGGTTGGGCTCTATGGTATAGGATTTAACTTCACGTTCTATGGTGGTGTCGTTATTGTATTGGCTGTTGTACATCGGGGTGATGGTGACGGTGTGGGAGGAGTCGTTTTTGAAGGCGATATCCTCGCTATAACCGGGGTCGCAGGAGACCATCAGCATGGTGAACGTTAAAAGTATAAAAATCCAAAAGTGTCTCATGGGGTTCCTTTCTTTTTGTGTTGTGCTATTCTTATTCCTCCGCCCAAGGGTCGCCGTAATAGAAATAAGATTTGAAGGTGACGTCGGTCCAATACAGGGTGTGATAGGTGGTGGTGACGCTGCTAGGATAGGGAGGACGAACGTATTGGTAGTCCCATCGGGACTGGGAAGTGGAGGTGGTATTGTCGCGGCTGTTATAGTGGTAGTATGTGCGACGCACCAGGTTGTTTTTGCAGAAACAGGAGGGGTCATCGACGATTCCGTCGCGGCTGATGAAGCTGGAATTGAAGTAGCCTTGGAAGGGGTTGGGATGGTTGTCGTATGCATATTCTATCTTCGACAGCCCAGTGCAGTACCATGCCATGGAGTCGGCCGTGGCACGTATCAGGTTGCCGTTGTTCCACTCCAGCGTCCATCGTTGTATAAGTGTGTCGGTTCCGTAATTATCTATCATCCAGTTTTGTAGTGGATGGGTGAAGACAATGGCGTAGGGATACTGCTCTCCATTGTGGTAGAGGAAGTCAGTGGTGTAGTTGCGGTTTTCTTCTCCGAAAAGGAAGTTGATTTGGCTGAGCAGCCCGTTGGAGTAGGTGAAATGGAACGTGCGTTTCGACACTCCTCCGACGCGGTGGCAGATGCTGTCCAGCCGCCCGTTGCTGTTGTAGTAGTAGAAGTCTTGTGTAGGTTCGGTAAGATAGTTCTGCTCACGGTCGAATTCCACAATGTCGAGCCTTCTATGATAGGTATTCCAGATCCAGTTGTCGTAATAGGTTAAGGAGTCGTTCCGGGCTTCAACCCCCTCTTCGTGCAGGTCGTGGCGGATTCTCACCACGGTGGCAGCTGGCGAGTAAAGGCCCCGAAAAGCATCTTGCGTGACTGGTCTTGTGTCGTTGGTACGTTGGCATGCTGTGGCTAAAAGCAGAACGGACGCAACGGCTGCTAGGCTTTTGGTGAGGGTTATTTTGTCCATGGGTTATTGTTATTTAATGGTTGATTTTTGCATAGGTGTTGATGCTGGTGATTAAGCCCCCGTTGCCAGAAGCGTCGGGACGTGAGACCTTCACTCTCAGCTGCTGGTTGGTCAGCATTAGGATCTCCCATGTGTAGAGCTCGCCCAGCGACCCCATCAGCTGTAGGCTGGTGCGGTTGGCCGAGATACTCCAGGTGTATTTGGTCTCCACATACAGCGGAGGCCATATTTCTACAATAGAGCGTTCCTCTACGATGGCAGTCCCATCGTTGCGGAAATGGAGGTCTCTCACCATGGGATATTCAGGCGAGAAAACGGTGTCGAAAGGTATAGGGTAATTGGTGGTATAATCCTCTTGGCCGCTTTGATAGGCCCAGTCACCCACAAGGGCGGGGGCTGAGGAGAGGCTATCGGTTCCGTTGATGTTGGTAAGGTTGATCTCTTCTTTGCTACATGAAGTGGCCAAGACGACAACGCCCAGCAGGAGCATGAGGTATTGAAAAATATGTGTTTTCATAATCTTATATTTATAGGGTTCTAATCAAAAAGTGGTGCTGTCTAGTCCGTCAGCAGATTGAAGAGGTTGACTCTCAGGCCAAAAGCAAAGTGGTAGGGGTCAATTGCGCTCCGGTCGTTGATGATCAGGTCTTTGAAAAGAGGAGTGAGGCCGGCCTCGAGATAGGCCCCCAACAGACCGTAGTTGAAGGTGAGGCGGGTTTTGAGTTGGAACCGGTTGACCGGGATGTCTTTGGTGTAGGTTGTCACAACTTCTTCTTCGTTCTGTTGGAAGTTGTAGCTGCGCGAATGGGTACTGAAGAAAGTGAATTGTGGTATCAGCTCCAACCGTAGGTTGAAGGTGTGTTTGTGCGCATTGGGATAGAAGGTGAAATGCATCGGTAGGTCCACCGAGACTGTGTTGATGATACTCGTCCATGTGCCGCCGCCAGCCGGTGTGTCGAAGTAATTCATCGTGGGAGTGTTTTGAAGGCTGCTGAAGGCCACATTGGGTTGGAGGAACTGATAAAGGTTGGCGTGTAGTTCTGCTCCTACTCCGGCAGCTATGTGGTCATCCATGTAGAATGAGTAGCTGATCTGCCACCCCAAGTCATTGCCGAACATGGCTTTGATGGGGTCGTTGATAAGTCCGTTGCCCGTCAGCCATTGGTTGTAGCCGAAGAAGAAGTCGTTGTGTATGCGGTGCGATTCGTCATATTTCTTTTTGGATGGTTGGGTGGCAGATTTCTTGTTGGTGCTGTCATACCCATCAATGGTGGTGTGGCCGGTAGTGTGGACCTTGCCGTCATACAGCACCAAGGCGTTGTCGCTAATGTCGAATGTGAGGGTATAGTGGGCGTTGGAGGTGCTGGCCGTGGTGCCCACATGCAAGGTCATATCGTTGGCGGCAGCTGTGGTGGTGAGTTTGTTGCCTTCGATGATTACCAGCCGTTCTTTGTCGTTGGGGGCCGCCCCGGTGTAGGAAATCCAGTTGCTGGTGTCTTTCTCTAGGCGGACAATGCAGTTGCCCGACACCACAAGGTGGCTGATTTCCTGTTTCAGATTCTGACGGTAGGTGGTGCTTTGTGCTATGCCTTGGGTGGCGATGGTCAGGAGGGTGATAACGAAAACTATTTTTTTCATGATAAACGATGTGGTTGTGTGCTGAAATTGTTATTGATCGGTGCTTTCTTATTGGTCTGAGATATTTGCTTCGGCCAGCTCCTGTGAGCCACGCGGGGACGCAAGGCTGTAGAGCAGCTCTTGTATATTCTGATTGGTGTCGTTGAGGTTTTTGCGCACGTTCCTTGCCAGTTGTTGGAGGCTTAGCGGCTCACTGGCCTTCCGCTGGGTGGGAATTACCTGGGCCAGATTGTCCACGATGATAATCTCATTCACTTGGGCCAGTTGCTGGCTTTCTATCAGGGTGGGGTAGGTTAGGGGCTGTTCTGCCTCTTGAGTATGTATGGTCTCTTCGACCTTTTGAGCGGGGGAGTCGGCGGCGGGTACGGTGGTAGGGCTGTCGGGCAATTCTTGGTGTTCGCTAGCGCTTGTGGGATGGGTGGGACGGGGTGTTGTCGGCTCTGAAGCAGGAAGGGGTGCCGCAGGGGTGGTCTCTTCTGTTGTATTATTTGTAGCGGTCGTTGCTGCTGGTATGGGCATTTCTGTTGTGGTGGCTTTTGCCACGGTGGCACCACGCTGGTGTTGCGAGGGAAGGATGAGGTATGCTCCCCATCCTAGGGCTAGCACCACGCAGGCCGCTGCGGCCCACTGCCATGGGTGTCCCTTGCGCTGTTTGTGACTGGCAGGAGGCTCGGCAGTCACCACCAGCGAGGGGTCGTAGTAGGTCTCCATTTCCTCGCGGATGTCGGGATGCTCCATCAGAAAGCGTTCCACTTCCAGGCAGGTGCTGCTGTCCAGTTCGCCTTCCTGATAGAGGAAGAGGTAGCTTTCGTAGTTCTCAAGATTGATCATATAGCGTATTGTTTTATTCGTTTTTTTTTGCGGCGTTGCTTGTCCTTGGCAGTAGTCAAAACTCTTTTCCTTTTTGCTTTCCGTCCTCGGGCTTTATGTTGTTTATCTTCAAATAGTTCTTTTTTAGGTTGATGCGGGCGCGGTAGAGGATGCCTGTCACCTGCGACTCGTCCAATCCGGTGATGTGGGCTATCTCCTTGTACTGGTACCCTTCCAGGTCCTTCATCAGCAGTATGGCGCGGTGCTGCTCGGGCAGTTGGTTGAGGGCCGTCTGCATGGCATCGTGCAGCTCGAAGTTGTCGTGCTGGCTGTACCATTCCTCCCTGGTTATTTCGGGTATCAGGGAGCGGAACCGCACCTCGCGCCTGTGTTGGTCGACCAGTTGTCTATACATCACCCGTATCATCCACCCCTTGGCCTTGCCGGCCTCCACCTCGCTGCGGTGGGTCCAGAGCCGTACCAGGGCTTCCTGCACCACATCCCAGGCACTGTCGCCGTCGGCGGTATAGCGAACAGCAAAACGATAGAGGTCCTCCCGCTGCGTTCGGGCAATATGTATGTATTCTTTTTCAACCATTCAACCAATAAACGTACAACCTTGCCAAATTATTTGCCGTCCCCAATTTTTTTTTCAAAAAAATCTTTTTCCCACGAAAGCAATGCACCTAACCACATGGTTGAAGAAAACTTCTATTCATTGTATTGGAGATGCAAACGCTCAATGGCCTTTTGCCTTTATTAAATTTGTCTTATTGCGCAATAAATATTTTTATATATCGTTTATTAACAAAATGACAAATAAACGCAAGATTATCAACGACCCGGTTTACGATGGGTTCTTAACGATAGAGGACGACATCATCTTCGATGTTATCTCCCACCGCTATTTTCAGCGGCAGCGACGCATCAAGCAGTTGGGCTTCACCTATTTGGTCTACCCAGGTGCCATGCATACCCGCTTCAGCCACATGCTGGGGGCTCTCAATCTGATGACCCGTGCGCTGGATGTGCTGAAGGTCAAGGGGGTGGAGATGACCCGCGACGAGGTGCTGGGGGCTAAGCTGGCCATCCTCATGCACGACATCGGCCACGGCCCTTTCTCCCATACCTCCGAACATACGTTGGCCGACATGCCCCATGAGGTCTGCTCGCGTCTCTACATGGAGCGTCTCAACGAGGAGTTCGGCGGCAGACTTTCTACGGCCATCCGCATTTTCGATGACCATTACCCCAAACATTTTCTCCATCAGTTGGTGAGCAGCCAGCTGGACATGGACCGTCTCGACTATCTGGGACGCGACAGTTTCTTTACCGGTGTCAGCGAAGGCATCGTGGGCACCGACCGCATCATCAATATGCTCAATGTCAAAAACGACGAGTTGGTGGTGGACGAGAAGGGCATCTATTCGGTGGAGAAATTCATTGTCTCGCGCCGACTGATGTACTGGCAGGTCTATCTGCACAAGACGGTCATCGCGGCCGACAATCTGCTGCTGGGCATCCTGCGCCGCGCCCGCGAGTTGGCTACCGGTGGCGACCAGCTGGGTGTGGGCAGTCTGCCCCTCTACGATTTCCTCAGCCATCATTACACCGAGCAGGACTTCCAAAGCAATCCCGATTTGCTCGACCGCTTTGCCCTGATTGACGATAGTGACATCGATATGGCCGTAAAATGTTGGATGGGTCACGAGGATACAGTCCTCCGCACCCTGTCGGAACATCTGGTCAACCGCCACCTCAGTGCCATACGGGTTGCCAACAAGCCCTTCGACTCCGAGGTGCTGGACACTTTCCGCACCCAGGCCCAGCTGCTCTACGGCATAGGACCCAGCGAGAGCGCCTACTTCGCTGGCACCGGCATCCTACAAAATCATGCATACGACTATAACGACCAGGAAATCAAAGTCCTTTTCAAGGATGGCTCTTGCCGCGACATAGGCGATGCTTCCGACCAGCTAGACCGTCATTTCCTCGAAAAACAGGTCACAAAATACTATATCTACTATCCTAAAGAACTCATTTGAAAACTAAAAACTATAAACTAAAAACTAAAAAGCGAATAGACTTTTGAAATACTGAATTCTGAGTGGGCGGTAGCCATCTCAATTCCCAATTCTCAATTCTCAAATCTCAAATCTCAATTCTAACAAGACATGAAAGTTCATTTTATAGCCATCGGCGGCAGTGCCATGCACAACTTAGCCATCGCACTCCACCTCAAAGGTTACCACGTCACTGGTTCCGACGACGAGATTTTCGACCCAGCCAAAAGTCGTCTTCAGCGTTATGGCCTCTTGCCCGACAGCTTCGGCTGGTACCCCGAGCGCATCACGCCCGACCTCGACGCCATAGTCCTCGGTATGCATGCCCGCGCCGACAACCCCGAATTGCTGCGGGCACAGGAACTCGGCATTAAGATTTTTAGCTATCCCGAGTATCTCTATGAGCAGTCTAAGTCCAAAACCCGCGTGGTGATTGGTGGCAGCCACGGCAAGACCACCACCACTGCCATGATTCTGCATGTGCTGCAGCACTGCGGCATCGAGGCCGACTATATGGTGG
>CAMVMF010000050.1 GCA_947168515.1 uncultured Bacteroidales bacterium | reverse complement strand
GGTCCACCTGGGCTTCGGGCAGGGGATAGGTGCCTTCCTGCTCGATGGGGTTCTGGGTAGCCATGACCAAGAAGGGCTCTTCCAGTTTATAGGTCGTTTCGCCAATGGTCACCTGGCGTTCCTGCATGGCTTCCAGCAAGGCACTCTGTACCTTGGCGGGGGCGCGGTTGATTTCGTCGGCAAGGATGAAGTTGGAGAAGATGGGGCCTTTCTTTACGTTGAATGTTTCGCTTTTTTGGCTGTAGATCATAGTGCCCAGAAGGTCGGCGGGAAGCAGGTCGGGGGTGAACTGAATGCGGCTGAATTTGGCGTCGATGGCATTGGCCAGCGAGGTGATGGTCAAGGTTTTGGCCAATCCGGGAACACCTTCGAGCAGGATGTGGCCATTGCTCAACAGGCCAATCATCAGACTCTCTATCATATGCTTCTGTCCTACAATGTTCTTGCGTAGCTCCATGGTGAGGGCGTCCACAAAGGCACTTTCTCTTTCAATGCGTGCGTTAAGTTCTTGAATGTTGAAATGCTGATCTTCCATATAATAAAAAATATTGTTTTAGTTTTTATAAGGCAGAGTTTCATGTCTGCCATTTTTTTTTGTTTGGTATAACGCAATCATTTTTTCTTTATTGCAAAGTTTTATTTTTTTTTCTTTTTTTATGACCAAAAGCCGAAATTACAAAAAAAATATGACCAAAAGCCGAAATTACAAAAAAAAAATGTATCTTTGCTAATTAAAATATGTAAATGAAAATTAAATATCTAATTAAATATTAATATCTTATGAAAAGTAGAAAAGTACTTCTCGGCTTCTTTGTGGGCCTCGCAATGTGCTTTGTAGGCACAGCAACCGCTCAAAAAGCTAATTACCAAAACGACAAATTTGTTGAAATTGGCCCGGACAACATTGGTGGCCGTGTCACTTCCCTCGTCATTTTCGGCGGCGGCTCCGACAACCCCGCCACCATCTATGCAGGTGCCGCTACCGGCGGTCTTTTCACCCGCTCCGACGACCAGCAGGCTATCTGGTCTTACGTACCCTGCTACCTCGATAATGAGGAAATCACTCTCCCCATCAGCTGCATGGCCAAATTGAATGACAACACGATCCTCATCGGTACCGGTGAGAGTTATTATGCCAAAGGAAATAAAGTCAATAAATTCGCTGCTCGTGGTCGTGGTATCTTCCTTTTCAACACCGACGATGCCTCTTTCACTCGTCTCTCCAACACCGACCCCGGCTTTGACCTTGAAGCCGATTTCGCTTCTGTCAACGATATAGATGTGATGACCCTCCAGGGTGTCACCTATGTCTATGTGTCCACCCCCAAAGGTCTTTTCCGTTGGGAACTCTCCCAGTTGAGCGACCTCGACAATGCGCCTACCAAGGTCATGTCTGGCAATATTTCCAATGTGGTTCTTTCCAAGCAGTTCAATAGAGCTTTCTTTGCTCAGGGTGGCAATCTCTACAAAATTAGCGATGTTATCAATGCCTCCGCCCCTGTCAATATTAGCGGTAATTGCTCTGGCTTTGGCAATGGTGCAGCCTATATCACACTGGCTCTGGCTCCCTCCGACGAGTCTTATCTCTACGCCATGGTTTCCAATGCCAACGGCTTGATGACCGGTCTTTATCAGACCCGCAACACCAATACCTGGACCCTTCTCTCCACTTCTACCGTTACCCCCTTTACTTCTGTTGCCACCGACGCCACCTGCGGTGCTCTCACCGTCAGTCCCACCGATCCTACCAAGGTTTTCATCGGCGGTGCTGCTATCTGGGTTGGTAAAGGTTATGTCGAGAATTCTCCTTTCCAGTGGACGATATCTTCCCGCAATGAGTCCATCAACTATGGCGACTACATGGCCTCTGTCTATTCCAATGCCCTCTTCGTCCACTCTGGCATCCATCAGATTGTTCCCGATGTACATTGGGACGAAGAAACCAGATCCATGTACGAGGCTTATTACATCGTTACTGACGGTGGTGTCTATATGTCCGGCGGATTAAGCACCCCCATGGCAAGCTTCACCAATCTCAACCGTGGCATGAATTCTGTCCAGATCAATGGTCTGGCTGTTTGCCCTGATGGTTCTATTATCAGTGGTGCCAACTCCAATTCCTGCCCCTTCATAGAGGCTCGTTGCGAACATGACGGCGGTGTCAACGACTCCACCTGGTATGATGCTTCCGGCACCAACACCAACCACTTGGCCAATATTATCTGGAAGGGTAATGGTGGTCAGGTTGCCGCTTCCCGTTTCACCCAGTATGCCCCCTATTCCCGTCGCACCATCTTTGTTTCCTCTGGCAATGGTTCCGTCGGTCGTGCCTATGCCGATTTTAACAATTATACCAATACCCAGACTTGGACAGCCGATCTTGACTTCTTGTCCGACAATATCCAGGGTGGTCCCGCTATTGGCCAAATCTCTCTTTGGGAGACAGACAACAATACTGTGACCAACGACAGTATCTCTTTCATTATTGATACACTCAGCTATGTCATTCGTGATGGCAATAAAATTAATATTACCAACCCGGACAACGGTTATATGGGATCTCGTTTCCGTATTCAGCGTGGCGACTCCATGGTAGTTCTCGACCCTGCCCACGCTAGCTATCCTTTCTACCATGTCTTCGATCATGGTTTCACCGTTGGCAACGAGATGCACCAGACCGTTCCTCAGCCTTACTTGAGCCGTCTGTTGGCCGTCACGGTAGAGAGTGGTCTTCCCAATAACACCAATGTTTCTTACTGCTGGTTCCCCACCGATTTCCGCAAGATTTTCGATAACTCCAACGACACCCGTTTCTGGAGCCACATCTACGGCATCAATGGTGCCGCCCACCCCAACATGGTTGTCCGCTACGCTGTTATGTCTAAAGATGGCGACTGCGTCTTTGTGGTTGTTGAGAACAAGAGCACCCAAAAATCCTTTATCGCCCGCGTCCACGGTATCAACTCTGCTGACTATAGTGCCGATGTCCACGTAACCCGTGACCAGCTCCAATATAACATCAGCACCCGTATCTCCACCACTGATACCATGATGGCATCTGACACCAGCGTCTTTTTCGACCGTCGTATCTCCTCCATCAGCATCGATCCCAGGAAAGGCCGCGACGCTCTCGTCGTTACTTTCGACGGCTACAACAACGAGGCTGCCAATGTAGTCTACATCAACAATGCTTCTAAAGACAACTACACCATCAACAATATCCCCTTGCCTACTTCTACTCCTGTTTATAGTGCCATGGTTGAATACACCACTGGTGAGATTTATGCTGGTACGGAAGATGGTGTCTACAAAGCCGCCAATGTCAACAATCCTTCTTGGCAGACCTATGGTTCCTTTAAGGGTGTTCCCGTCACTTCCATGTATCAGGTTACTTGCAACTATCCTATGCTTTCTTATGTTGGCCACGATGGTGTTACAGAGGTCCAGTACTACTTCCCCAAGACCAAATGGGCCTATGCTATGTACTTTGGTACCTATGGCCGTGGTATTTTCATGGATTCCACCTATGTGGTTGACCACACCAACGAAATTCTCGACTCAACAGTATACACAGATATTCCTACCGTTGTTTCTAATGGAGCCAACCAGGTCCGTCTCTATCCTAACCCCGCTGTTGACCAGGCTACGCTCGAACTCACCGTCGCCCAGGCTGGCCAGGCTGTTGTAAAGGTATATGACCTCTCTGGTAAGGTTGTCTATAGCGAGAATCTTGGCAGAGTTGCTGAGGGTACTCATACTAGCAGCATTAACTGCCAGAACCTCCAGCACGGCATGTATCTTGTCAACGTCATTGTAGGTAACCAGACCGCTACCTCTAAGTTGGTCGTAAGATAATTATAATTAGATAACGAAAGAGGTACTGGTCCAACAAACACAGTACCTCTTTTTTGTATATAATATATATATTCCTTTTAACAATAATATTATTCATTCGATGAACAAAAATCTTGTCCAAGAACTCAAATGGCGCGGCATGATTCACGACATCATGCCTGGTACTGAGGAGCAACTCTCCAAAGAGGTCACCACAGCTTATGTAGGCATCGACCCCACAGCCGACTCCCTT
This sequence comes from uncultured Bacteroidales bacterium, assembly GCA_947168515.1. Classification (GTDB taxonomy): domain Bacteria; phylum Bacteroidota; class Bacteroidia; order Bacteroidales; family P3; genus Colimorpha. Next base: position 18,150 of record CAMVMF010000050.1, on the reverse strand, counting down.
CACATCGGCCATCTTGTCAGCATTATGTTGCTCAAGCACCTCCAAGTGGCTGGACACAAGCCTCTTGCTCTTGTTGGTGGTGCCACTGGTATGATTGGCGACCCGTCCTTCAAGGCCCAAGAGCGTAAACTCCTCACTCCCGACGAGGTCAACCACAATGTCCAGTGCATCCGCAAGCAACTTTCTAAGTTCCTCGATTTCGACAATCCTGTCAATGGAGCAGAGATTGTCAACAATTACGATTGGATGAAAGATTACCTCTTCCTCGATTTCATCCGCGATGTAGGCAAGCACATCACCGTCAACTATATGATGACCAAAGACTCCGTCAAAAAGCGTCTCGAAACAGGTCTTTCTTTTACTGAGTTCAGCTATCAGCTCCTTCAGGCTTATGACTATCTCACCCTTTACCGCACCAAAGGTTGTCGGTTGCAGATGGGTGGTTCCGACCAGTGGGGCAACATCACCACCGGTACCGAGCTGATCCGCCGCATGGAGGGCGGCGAGGCCTATGCCCTCACCTGCCCCCTTATCACCAAGGCCGATGGCACCAAATTTGGCAAGACCGAGGGTGGCAATGTATGGCTCGACCCTACCAAGACCAGCCCTTACAAGTTCTATCAGTTCTGGCTCAATTGCTCCGACGTTGATACCGCCCGCTATATCCGCATCTTTACGATGTTCTCCAAGGAAGAGATTGACCTGCTTGAGCAGCAGCATGCCGAGGCTCCAGAACGGCGTATTCTCCAACGCGCCTTGGCGAAGGATATAACCTGTCGCGTCCACTCTGAACAGGACTACAACGCTTCCGTCAACGCATCGGAACTCCTTTTCGGCAAGGGCACCACAGAGCAGCTCAGCACCCTCGATCGTGCCACTATCCTCTCCGTTTTTGAGGGTGTGCCTCAGTTCAACATATCCCGCAGCCGTCTCGACGAAGGAGTCTCGCTCATCGACCTTGCTGCCGAGGTAGGCATGTTTGCCTCTAAGGGCGAGATCCGCCGTGAGCTCAAGCAGAACTCCATCTCTGTCAACAAGAACAAGGTGGGTGAAGATTGTGCCCTTACGGCTGCCGACATTCTTCCCTGTGGCAGCATCCTTGTCCAGAAGGGCAAGAAGAACTACTACCTGCTCAATGTAGAGTAAATAGGTGCTAATGGCAAATATAACAACAGGCTCTTTCGACGAGAGCCTGTTTTTTTTATACCTATATGCCTATTGGTATCTTTTTTTTCGTTTTTTTTTGGTGTTCCCAATAACAATCAACTGCCGTGTCCGATTCATGCTTTTTCTACTCCCACTAACGAATAAACACGGTACCGCAGCAAACTGCTCGTACCGTGTTTATCATATAGTTCTTTGAGGTCGCTCGAATAGGGCAGACGGTCTTTCAATTATTATTTCTCAACGTCGATAACTTCAATCATTTTGCTGTTAGTCTCAAAGGAGAGGAGCTTGATATTGGTCTCTTTCTTCCAGAACAGGAAACCTTTGGTCTGATAGATTTGGCATTGATAGGTCATCTTTCCTTTTAGGTTGCGGATGTAGACATTGCTAATCTTATGGTTAGGATATTGGTGGGCGACGGTGTCTTTGATAGCGTGGGGGACGTATTGGTAATCAATATAGTAGCGAGTCTCTGAAGTCTTAGGGGTGAATCTGATGGCTTGTTTGTCGCCATCGGGGCTAGTGTAAGTAGCCATATAGGCTGAACTGTCCTCTGCCATAGTCCATACTACATTCTGGGCCCCATTGGCTTGGTTTTGGAAATCTTTTACATAGCGAACGGGCACATCGGCCTCTTTTACCGTTCTTTCTTTCTGTGCAAATACTACTGCCTGACTCATCACAATGAGAGCGGCAAGAACAAGTATCTTTTTCATATTGTGTAGTTTATTTAATTGTTACTATTCTATATTGAACTTACAAAGGTACTAAAAATTATTTATACGACCAAATATTTCTTCTTATAACAGTTTTTTTGATAGAAATAACTATATGCATTGCTGTATTTGTCTGTCTGTTTGACTCGGCATAATGTGCCTTGTTGAAAGTGGAATGTGTCAGAGCGTACAGCAGAAAAGGTACTTTGTCAAGATTATGAATGATCATAAGATGAGGAGTGTCCTGTCCTCACTTTTTGTGCGCATTCTCGCCGAATAGTCTCTTCTCTACTTGCTCCATGACATGCCTGCCGTCGTGGATTACCTGCATGCACCAATAGAGCTTCAGCGTGGCCTGCTCTTCCTCGCTCAGCTGCCAATGGATGTCCTTGTTGGCGCGCATTTTCTCGGTCAGGTAGAAAAGGGAAAGGGCTGCGCAAACCGATATGTTGAAACTCTCCGTAAAGCCGTACATCGGTACCTTCACATATCCGTCGGCATGGTCGATGGCTTCTTGGGTCAGTCCGGTCAGCTCGGTGCCAAATACCAAGGCTGTGGGTTGCGTGATATCCAGGTCGGTTATCATTGTGTCGTTCTCATGTGGAAGGGTGGCAATGATCCGGTAGCCTTTCTTGTGCAGCTCGTCGTATGTTTGCAAGATGTCGGGGTGCTTGTAGTAGTCTACCCATTTGTCCGACCCCATTGATACGTCGCTGTTGGGGGCGTACTTGTTGCGGTCTTCTATCACATGCACGTCCTGCACGCCAAAGCAGTCGCAACTGCGCAGCACCGCGCTGGCATTGTGCGACTGGAATATGTCCTCCAGCACCACACAGATGTGGCGTGTGCGGTTTTGCACCAAACGGTCAAACAGCTGTCGTTTGTTCTCGCTGAAGAGTTCGGCTGCTGCCTCATATAGCCTCCGTTTCTCATCTAGCGTATATTGGGTAAATAGATTCTTATTGCTTTCTTTGATTTCTGGCATATTATTTCAATTTATCTGTTGTCTCTTTTTTGTACTACTATCTTTCTTCGTGCAGTCACTGGCACCAGGCTCCAACTGTCTGCGGGTTTCCTTTCCGCCGTGATGGTGAAAATGCGTACCTGCTTCGAATTGGGGCCTTCTAGGCTGTACTCATGTGTTGGAACATGGTTTAGTGTTCCTGCTTTTCTCTCCATAGTTCCTTCAGCCGGGCATATTTTATCATAGTGTAGAAGGCCGACATCCGGCACACCTCATAACCTGCTTTTCCGTCCAGAAAGCCTCCTTTCAGCAGGTAGTTCCTCATGAAGGTCCACAAAGGTTTTATCGCCAAGGCTCCTGTAGGGCATTTTTTGCCTTGCTGGTGGGCTTTCTGTGCGGCCAGCGAGGCATACTTCACTTGCCTAGCCGCGAGCTCCTCAATGCTGTAGTAACTGTAGTGGAGCAAATCGCCTTGCAGCCGCTGTTGTTTCACCTGATGGAGGAACTCCAGCTGCTCGTGTACCACTCCGTCCCAGCGACCGGCCCCCTTGCGCCATAGGCGTATTTTCTCGTCAGGATACCATCCGCAATGTTTTATCCAGTAGCCGCAGTAGTTCGTCAAGCGGCAAAAGCTGTAGACGTTCTCCTCCTCAGGACTGCTCTCTTTCAGCCGCAGCAGTTCCTTGCGTAGCTTATCCGAAAGGGCTTCATCGGCATCGATGGAGAGGATCCATGGGCCTGCGGCCAGTCCTTCGGCGTAGTTCTTCTGGCCCGAATAGCCTTCCCAGTCGTGATGATGGAAGTTGGCGCCATGGGCATGACATATATCCTCGGTTTGGTCCGTGGAGCCGCTGTCTACCACCACCACTTCGTCGGCTATGCCCTTCAGCGAGGCCAGGCAGCGTCCGATGTTGCGCTCTTCGTTCTGTGTGATAATGACGGCTGATATTCTATCCATTAGAGTGTTAGCAAACTATTAAAATATCTTTATTTCATTTTGAAAATGCAAAGATACGTTTTTTTTTCGTACTTTTGCAAATTCAATAAAACAAGGATATTCATGATTGTCGGTTTCGAAGCAAAAAGAGCATTCAAAAATAATACCGGACTGGGCAATTACAGCCGTATGCTTATCTGTGGTTTGGCCCACGAACATAACGAGGTTCGTTCTATCCTCTATTCTCCCGATATGTCGGGCGACTACCGCAACTATTTCACCAGCTATGCCAATATCTCCACTCATCAGCCTTCCGGCTTCGACCGTCACCTGCCCAACCTCTGGCGCAGCCATGGCATAGCCATGCATCTCAAGACCGACAAGGTGGACCTCTTCCACGGTCTTAGTCACGAGCTACCCCACGGTATTCCCCGCAGCATCAAACGAGTGGTCACAATGCACGACCTCATCGTCTGGCGTTATCCGCAATACTATAGCCTCTTCGACCGATTGGCCCATCGTATCAAGCAGCGCCATTCCTGCCAGATAGCCGATGCCGTTGTGGCCATCAGCGAGTCCACCAAGCAGGACCTCATCAAGTACATGCATGTGCCGGAGTCCAAAATTCATGTCATCTACCAGTCGTGTGACCCTATTTTCTGGCAGCCTATCCCCGACGATGAACGGCAGGATATAACCAAAATGTATCACTTGCCCGAGAAGTATGTAGTCTGCGTGGGCACCATCGAGGAGCGCAAAAATCAGCGCACCGTCGTCAAGGCCTTGTCCCTGCTTCCTGCCGATGTCCATCTGGTCATCGTGGGTCGTCAGCGTGGTCATTATTACTATGAAGTCATGTCTGAGATCAAGACACAGAAGCTCACCAATCGAGTACACTTTGTCTCCAATGCCGACTTTGAGGATTTCCCAGCCCTCTATGCCAATGCTGTCGCGTCGGTCTATATGTCGCGTTTCGAAGGTTTTGGGATTCCTATTCTGGAGTCTTTGTGCTGCGACACTCCCGTGGTTACTTCCAATGTGTCCTCCATGCCCGAGGCCGGGGGCGATGCCGCGCTCTATGCCAGCCCCGACAGCCCCGAGGAGGTGGCCCAACAGCTCAGACGCATTATTGAAGATCCCCAGCTGCGTGCTGCCCTTGTGGACAAAGGCCGTGTCCAACGCCAAAAGTTCACCCAGCAAAAGGTCATTTCCGACCTTTACAATCTCTACGTCAGTCTTGTCCCGCAGGACGATGACGACTTCTGACCCTCTGTTTCATTATAGAGGTATTCAGCCTAGGCTATCTACTAGCAGCTTCCTAAAATCGCTCAGGATGGCAAATGCTGATATAAGATAGGCACCGCCTACCGAAAGCCAGCAAGATACAGGCTGCCCTGAATGGGCGCAAATACGGATATAGCCGTTGACGGCGCATTCAGATAATCGGCAACGTACAAAGGTGCCCTGAAAAAGCTAGACATTTGTTTGGGACTCATCCACAGCTGATCAGAGTCCATTGGCGTGAAAAGTAGTTGGCTCGTCGCGTGAACGTGCTATGCCCGCTCCTGGTTGATAGGGGTGCTGGCAAAGCAGTGGGCTACTTTCTCTACGTATGTCTTGGAAACAGGAATGATTTTGCCACTTTGTGCTAGTTCGATGGCAAGACCATCTTTCTCTTTGCGCAGGAGTTTCACATTGGCTATGTTGACTAGGTAGCCCCTGTGGCAGCGTAGCATACCCTCCTTGGCATAGGCTTGTTCCACTTGTTTCATAGAGTTGTGGAGGATGAAACAGTCCTCCTTGTCCTCGTTGACATAGTGGATGTTAGTGTAGTTGTCCGAGGCTTCGACATATAACACATTCTTTTTCTTGGTGGCAAAGGCCAGCCGTCCGCCTTTGTCGTAGAAATTCATCATCTCCTCGGGTGCGGTCATTGGTGACCGCTCTTCCATAATCATGGCGTTGAGGGCTGCAATTTCTTGTTTCTGCTCGCGCAAGAGGAAGATAAGAATGCTGATAATATAAGGTATTAATAATACTGAGACGATGTCTATCAGAACCCGCCAAAGTATTTGAAAGAATTGTAAATCTTTGTTGGCGTTTATGTTATAGGCTATGATCGAGAGCAGGAGGGTGAATAGAACTATTTCGGTCACTACCCAGATGAGGTACTCGTAGGTTTTTAGTGGTTTGCGTTTCTGCCGCTGGTAGAGTAGTATCCTACTGCCAATAAGTACCGCAAGACCCGAAGCTGCTAAGATGACCATATATAGGATGGGGCTCCACTGGGTCAGACTCTCGTTGGTACGGAGCAGACCCATGGGTTTGTAGATGGTCAAGAAAAGTATTTCAAAAATACTAACAAGTATTAAAAAAAGGAAAATGCTCCGTTTTTCCGTCAAGAATTGTGGAGCATGAACGGCTATTTTCCCTAACTTATTCATTGTTAATTTCTCGATTTTCGCCATAAATAATCTATTTTTACCCAAAATAACGCCATTTCGCCCTCTTTATTATACAGAATGTCATTTTTTTTATTGCTATCCCGCTTTTTCTTTGTTTCTTTGCACGTTTAAATATGTTCATGTGTACGCATATTATTTATAAATTGTGACACCAAAAAACGACTAAAAAAACTTTTTTATATGAAAATTATTGGAACAGGAAGTGCCATACCATCGAAGGTGGTGACTAATGAAATGCTGGCAAGCTTCCTTGACACTAACGACGAATGGATCACGACCCGCACGGGTATTAAAACCCGCCGACTTCGCTCGACGGAGACTTTGGTAGATTTGGCCGTATCAGCGTCGCGTTCGGCTATCGAGTCGGCTAACATTCAACCCGATGAAATTGATTTCTGCATTTGTTCAAATGTGGCCAACAACTATGTGACTCCCGCATTGAGCTGCATTGTACAGCAGCATATCGGCAGCCATGCTCCTTGCTTTGACCTGAACGGAGCCTGTGCCGGTTTTCTCGATGCCATGTCGGTTGCTGAGGCTTTGCTCAAGACAAATCGTGCTAAGAACATTTTGATTGTCTGTGCAGAAGAGCCTTCTCGTTTTTGCAACTGGAAACGCCGCGAAACCTCTATCCTTTTTGGCGACGGTGCCGGAGCTGTGGTGGTTACCAAGGGCAACGATCTGAAGTCGCTCCGCCTTACGACTGTGCCTAACCGCGACGTTATTGTTTACCAGCGTCGTATGGAGAACACCCCCTTTGAGGTGCCAGGCGTGGATATCACCGAGCCCCTGATTATGAACGGACGTGAAGTTTTCCGCATGGCGGTCGAATCCTCCCAGCGTGATCTCCGCCTCGTTATCGAGGAGGCCGGTCTCACTCCCGACAAAATCGACCTCTACCTGTTGCACCAGGCCAATCAGCGCATCATCAAGTCCATCCAGGAACATCTGGCCCAGCCTGCCTATAAGTTCCCCACCAACATTGAACGTATGGGCAACACCTCTTCGGCTAGTATCCCCATTCTTATTGACGAACTATACAGCAGTGGCAAGCTCAAGAAAGGCGATATGCTGGCTCTGAGTGCCTTTGGCGCAGGTTTCGTCACCGGCGCAGCCGTGCTGCGTTGGAGCAAATAATCCCATTTACTCACCTAAACAATTTAAAACGACAATTCTATGAAACGTGTAGTTATAACCGGTATGGGTTGCATCAATCCCCTTGGCAACGACATCAACACCCTTTGGGACAACCTGCTGAAGGGCACCAACGCCATCGCTCCCATTACCTCCATTACCAATCAAGAGCTCCCCGTATCGGTGGCTGCTGAAGTGAAAGATTTCGACCCCTTGGCCCTTGGTCTTGACAAGCAGGCCGTGCGCCACAACGACCGCTACGCCCTTTTTGCCTTGGCGGCTGCCAAGCAGGCCATGGCCGACAGCGGTCTGGTGGTAGAGAAAGACGTCGCCCCTGAACGCTTTGGCTGTGCCATCGGTTCCGGTATTGGCGGAATCCATACCTTCGTCAGCGAGCAGACCAAGGTGCTGAACGAAGGTGTTCGCAGGGTGTCGCCCCTTTTTATTCCTATGATGATTTCCAACATTGCCTCCGGCAATGTGGCTATCCAGTTCAATGCCCAGGGCCCCAATCTGCCGATTGTGACAGCCTGTGCTACCGGCACCCACTCTGTGGGTGAGGCCTACCGTATGATTAAAGAAGGTTTGGCCGATGCCATGATTACCGGCAGCACCGAGGCCGCTATTACCGAGATCGCCATCGGAGGTTTTGCCAACAGCAAGGCCCTCTCCACCAACCCCGACCCCAACGCTGCTTCCTTGCCTTTTGATGCCAGACGCAAAGGTTTCGTCATGGGTGAAGGTGCCGGCATTATGATCTTGGAAGACTACGACGTGGCTGTGCGTCGCGGAGCTCATATCTATGCTGAAGTGGTTGGCTACGGCAACACTTGCGATGCCCACCACTACACCGCCCCACGTCCCGACGGCAAGTGTGCGGCTCAGGCTATCCGCCTGGCCCTGCAGGGTGCTGCCTACAAGGGTGAACCTCTATACATCAATGCCCATGGCACAGGCACGCCGCTGAACGACAAGTCGGAAACCAGCGCCATCAAGCAGGTGCTGGGCGACACCGAAGCCCACAAGGCTGTCATCAGCTCCACCAAGTCGATGATGGGACACATGTTGGGTGCTGCCGGTTCTACGGAGCTTATCATCACTGCTTTAACCGTCAAGAACGGCAAAGTGCCCCCCACCATCAATCTGCTGGAACCCGACCCCGAGTGCGACCTGGACTATACGCCCAATGTGGCACGCGACTACCAGCCCGAGGTGGCCATCTCCAATTCCTTCGGCTTTGGCGGTCAGAATGCTTGTGTGGCATTGCGTAAATTGTAAACTAGAAAAGGAAAAAATTGAAATATTATGATGAACAGAGACGAAATTAAGACCTTTTTGCCCCACCGCGAGCCTATGTTGCTTGTGGATGATGTCGACCTTCAAGGCGATAAGGGCATCGCTCACTACCACGTCCGTGGTGATGAGTTCTTTCTCCAAGGCCACTACCCTGGATACCCCGTGGTGCCAGGCGTAATCCTGTGCGAGATTATGGCGCAGTCGTCGTGTGTGCTGTTGAAAGAAGACTTGGTTGGCAAGACTCCTTTCTACAGTGGTATCGACGAAGCCCGCTTCAAACGTCAGGTGCGTCCTGGCGACACCATAGAGATTACCAGCCAGATTACCTATCGCCGTGCCACAACCTATATCGTTGAGGCCAAGTGCTCTGTCGAGGGTCAGCTTTGTGCCAAAGGCAAGCTGATGTTCACGTTGGTACCCAAGAAAACCGAATAGTCCCGACGGCTAATCTCCAACTGCAAATTATTATTTATTGATTACATTTATTAAAACTATACTACATGAAACTGTTAGAAAATAAAATAGCTATGATCACGGGAGCTTCCCGTGGTATTGGCCGAAGCACCGCGCTGCTTTTTGCCGACAATGGCGCCGATATTATATTCACCGACTTCCGCGAAGACGACAACAGCAAATCGTTGTTGGAAGAACTGAAAGCCAAGGGCGTCCGTGCCACCTTCTTTGCTGCCGATGCTTCCAACCACGAGCGCACGCTCGAACTTGCACAAGAGGTGCAGAAAGAATATGGTCGTTTGGACATCCTTATCAACAATGCCGGCATCACCCGCGACAATCTGCTTCTGCGCATGTCTCCTGCCGACTGGGACCTGGTAATCAACTGCAACCTCCGTTCGGTATATAACTACTGCAAGGCTTTCACCCCCATGATGATTAAGCAGCGCAGCGGCTCTATCATCAACATCAGCTCCATCGTGGGCATCAACGGCAATGCCGGACAGTGCAACTACTCCGCCACCAAGGCCGGCATCATCGGTTTCACCCGTTCGTTGGCCAAAGAACTGGGCTCGCGCAACGTGCGTGTCAATGCTGTGGCTCCTGGCTTCATCGAGACCCCGATGACCAAGCAGCTGGGCGAGCAGGCCTTGAACGAGTGGCTGAAGGCTATCCCCATGCGCCGTCCCGGTCAGCCTGAAGATATAGCCCGCACCTCGCTCTACCTTGCCTGCGACCTTTCCACTTACATCACTGGCCAGGTGCTCCGTTGCGACGGTGGTCTTTCGCTGTAATAATAATAAAAAAGAATCTATAGTAGTACTTAAATAATTTCGCCCATGTCAGGTTTGAATATTGTTGTACTTGCAAAACAGGTCCCCGACACCCATAATGTGGGGACCAATGCAATGAATCCAGATGGCACCGTCAACCGTGCCGCCCTGCCTACCGTCTTCAACCCCGAAGACCTCCAGGCCCTCGAAATGGCTCTGCAGGTGAAAGACCGCATCCCCGGAACCAAGGTTACCGTGGTAACAATGGGTCCTGCACGTGCAGCCGAAATAATCAGTGATGCTCGCTCCCGTGGCGCCGACGGCGGCTTTGTCCTTAGCGACGCCCGTTTTGCCGGAGCCGACACCCTGGCCACCAGCTACGCGCTCTCCCTTGCCGTGCAGAAAGTGGGCAAGGTGGACTTGATCTTCGGTGGCCGCCAGGCCATTGATGGCGACACTGCCCAGGTGGGACCGCAGGTGGCTGAGAAACTGGACATCCCCCAGGTGACCTATGCTGAGAGCTTGGTGGATGTCGACAGCGACTCCATCCAGGTGATTCGTCGCTTGGCCGACGGTATCGAGGAGGTGCGCGTAGGCATGCCCGCCCTCATCACCGTCACCGGCTCGGCTTCCGAGTGCCGTTTCCCCCACGCCCACAGACTCATCGAGTTCGACGGTGCTCCCGTGGACATCCTCACGGCCGATGATGTCAATCCCGATTTCGACCGCCTTGGCCACAAAGGCTCTCCCACCAAGGTCAAGAAAGTCCAGAACGTGGTGCTGGCACACAAAGAAAGCCAGCAGGTGGCTCCCAACACCAAGGAAATTGGCGAACTGATGTCTACCCTCATCAATGAGCATATCATCTAACCCATACAGTCTCACAGTATTGTAAAAAATAGAATCATATATGAATAATGTTTTAGTATATTGCGAACTGACAGAGTCCAACCACATCGCCGACATCAGTCTCGAGCTCTGCACCAAAGGTCGCCAATTGGCCACCCAGATGGATGGCCGCCTTCAGGCAGTTGTTGCTGGCAGCAACATCCAAGGGGTGGCTGCTGAACTCTACCCCTATGGTGTCGACGAGGTCTTTGTTGCCGACGACCCCCGTCTTTCGCCTTATCGCACTTTGCCGCACTTTGCCGTAGTGCTGAAAGTAATCCAAGAACAACAGCCCAACGTGGTGCTCTTTGGCGCTACCACCGTGGGACGTGACCTTGCTCCCCGCGTGGCCTCGCGGCTGCGTTGCGGCCTGACGGCTGACTGCACCGCCCTGGAGCTGGGCGACCACACCGATGCCAAGACCGGCAAGGAGTATAAATGCACCCTCCACCAGATCCGTCCCGCCTTCGGCGGCAACATCATCGCCACCATCGTCTCGCCCGAGGTGGAGCCCCACATGGCCACAGTGCGCGAAGGCGTGATGCGCAAAGAGGTGTTCAACCCCGACTACAAGGGCACTGTCACCAAAGTAGACATCAGCAACGACCTCGAACAGGCCGACAAGGCTGTCACCATCATCCGTCGTGAGATTGTGCAGAAGAGCATCAACATCAAGGGCGCTTCCATCATCGTGGCTGGTGGCTACGGCATGGGCAGCCGCGAGAACTTCAAGATGCTGCACGACCTGGCACACCTGATTGGTGGCGAGGTGGGTGGCACCCGCGCAGCCTGCGATGCCGGCTTTACCGAGCCCGAGCGTCAGATTGGCCAGACCGGCGTCACCGTGCGTCCCCGTCTTTACATTGCCTGCGGCATCTCTGGCGCCGTCCAGCACCGTGCCGGCATGGATCAGTCCTCCAAAATTATCTCTATCAACACCGACCCCAACGCTCCCATCAATGCCATTGCTGATTACACCATTATTGGCGATGTGTGCACCGTGGTGCCCATGCTGATGGAATGTTATTCAAATAACCTGAAGTAATATGAATTTTTATAACGACAACCCCAGCCTTTCTTTCTATCTTCATCATCCCGAGATGGCTCATGTAGCCGAGGTTCGCGAGTCGGGATTCACAGGTGAAGGCGCTCCCGCTGATGCCGAAGCCGCCATCCGTCAGTACGAGTTGGTCCTCAATCTTTTGGGTAATATTTCGGGCGATGTCATCGCTCCCAACGCTGCTGATGTGGACATCGAGGGACCGCATCTGGTGGACGGACGTGTCGAGTACGCTGCCGGCACCAAGCAGAATCTTCATGCATTGGTTCAGTCTGGCCTCTTTGGTCTCACGCTGCCACGCAAATATAATGGTCTCAATATGCCCAGAGTGGTCGCCGTCATGGCTGCCGAGATGATCGCTCGCGCCGATGTGGGCTTTGCCACTATCTGGGGCCTGCAGGACTGCGCCGACACCATCAACGAGTTCGCCTCCGAAGAACTCAAAGACAAATACCTGCCCCGCATCTACAAGGGCGAAACCTGCTCCATGGACCTCACCGAGCCCGATGCCGGTTCCGACCTCCAGTCGGTGCGCCTGAAGGCCACTTTTGACGAGGCCAACAATTGCTGGCGATTGAACGGTGTGAAACGTTTCATCACCAACGGCGATGCCCATATCCATCTGGTCCTTGCCCGTAGCGAAGAGGGCACCACCGATGGCCGCGGCCTTTCCTACTTTGTCTTCGACCGTGCCGACGGTGGTATGACCGTCCGCCGCATCGAGAACAAGATGGGTATCAAAGGCTCTCCCACCTGCGAACTGGTCTTCCGCAACGCTCCCGCACAGCTGGTCGGCCAACGTCGTATGGGTCTGATTAAATATGTCATGTCGCTCATGAACGGTGCCCGCTTGGGTGTGGCTGCCCAGTCTATCGGACTGTGTGAGGCTGCCCTCCGCGAGGCCGAGGTCTATGCCGACTCCCGCGAACAATTTGGTCACACCATTGGCCAGTTCGTTGCTGTCCAAGACCTGCTCAAAGCCATCCGTGCCCGCGTCGACGGCGCCCGCACCCTGATGTATGAGACCGCTCGTTGGGTCGACCTCTCCAGTACCGGCAAACAGGCTGCCCGCACCGCCGACATCCTCACCCCGCTGGTGAAGATGACCGCTTCGGAGTATGCCAACCAGTGTGCTTACGACTGCATCCAGGTGCATGGCGGCTCCGGCTTCATGAAGGAGTATCCCTGCGAGCGTCTCTACCGCGATGCCCGTATCCTGACCATCTATGAGGGTACCAGCCAGCTGCAGGTGGTTGCTGCCATCAAGGGCATTGCCAATGGCGCCTACGAGAAACTCATTGCCGACTACGATGCTCAGGCTGCCACCATCGCCACCGAAGGCGAAATGGCCGAATGCTTGGCCCTGTTGCGCGAGCGCAGCCAAGAGTATGCCCAGCTGCATGCCAAGGCTACTGCCAATGGCACTACCGACCCCCTCTTCGACCACATGGCACGCAAGCTCACCGAGCACATTGCCACCACCGTCATGGGCTACTTGCTGCTCATGGATGCCGCCCGCGAACCCCGCTATCTGGAGTCCTGCAAATGGTTCCTTGAGAAGTAAGATGACTTAATACTCGACATAAGCCCGTGGTAGATGCTACGGGCTTATTTTTTTATAGCAAAACAGCAATTTTTTTTCCAAACTGTCGTTACCAATAACACAAACAATAAAAAAAAGTAATATCATGAAAAAGATTTTTTCACTTTTCGCTTTGGCTGCAGCATTGTTTGCAGCAGGTACCGCTAGCGCACAGGGCAGCATACATGCTGGTTTTGTGCAAAACAATCTCATTTCTACCTATACCGTTCCTGTGGTCAATACCACCATCCATGACACCCTCACCCGTCCTGGTGCCTATGCCGGCTTCAACTACAACATCCCCCTGTCGGGCAACTTCGGCCTGACGGTAGGCGCCAATGTCGAGTATTTTTCCAAGAACGATTCCACGGTATTATACAAACGCAAATTCCAGCAGTTAGACTTGGTGGTTCCTGTTTATTTGAATCTGGCCATTCCTTTTGGCAGCAACAACACCTTCACCGTCTTTGGCGGCCCTACGTTTGGACTGGGTTTGATCAACAAGGCCACCTACACCGGAAAAGTCTCTGGCAATATTTCCGAGCATAACTTTTTCGACACAGAGAATGCCACCAATGAGAATTACTATCGCGAACGCTTCAACTGGGCTGTGACGGCCGGTGTCCGTCTCAATTTTGGTGGCTTTGGCATCCATGCAGGTTACACCTATGGTTTGAGCGACAATTTCACCAGTGCCAACACCAAGGGAAACAGTCAGCGTATCTTCCTGGGCGCCAACATCAATCTGTAATGGTGCTAAACAGTGACGTAATGTCTATTCCGATTCCGCTTCGTTGAGGCTGGGCTGCATATAGCCCTACCCCTCGTAAGGCGTTCGGTCTATCAGATAAATCCGAAGGGAGAAACAGAGTAACATCTGTGGTCCCTTCGGTTTTTTTTATCAGTGTACAAAACAGGAAGGGGCGGCTTGCGCCACCCCTCCCAATGAACAATAATTACAACTAAAATCAATTGCGCTATAGAAACGGAATTATTATTTATTTATTGCCTATTTTTCTGTGTTGTATTTTTTCTTCATGTACAATATATTCCGTAACTTCAAAAAGGGCATAAAGTCAGTGTAAGAGCTGAAATATCAAGGCTGTCATGGAAGCATTTTTAGGGGAACATCTAAAAACACGAAAAAAACTAAAATCAACTAAAGGGGACTTCTATAAATCACCCCAACGGGGTGTGATATGCTTAACACGGTACAAGCCGAAGGCGTAGTGCCGTGACATTCAGACATCAGAGAACTGCGTCCCAACGGGACGCGACACAGAAAACTAATAAATAGAACACTTTTAAAATCAATATATAAAATCGCACCGCATAGGCAAAACATACAAAAAGCGATTACGAGTACTCTCCTTTAGGGGAACATCTAAAAACACGAAAAAAACTAAAATCAACTAAAGGGGACTTCTATAAATCACCCCAACGGGGTGTGATATGCTTAACACGGTACAAGCCGAAGGCGTAGTGCCGTGACATTCAGACATCAGAGAACTGCGTCCCAACGGGACGCGACACAGAAAACTAATAAATAGAACACTTTTAAAATCAATATATAAAATCGCACCGCATAGGCAAAACATACAAAAAGCGATTACGAGTACTCTCCTTTAGGGGAACATCTAAAAACACGAAAAAAACTAAAATCAACTTCCAAATTCACCCTCAGAGGGCGAATACAGGTATGGCTATAGGCGGTGGCTGCACAAAACGTGTTCTCAATGGCAACATTTTTTATTTTACAAACCCTTTTGTTCCCAATGGTTTATGTCCCTAAAACCCATAGGTCGTATTTTTTTTATAAGAGATGCAAGTTTTGTTATTAAAGCTATACTAAAAGATGTATCTGATTTAAGTCGATCAGGTATTTAGTAATAGTGTAATAAGGTTAATTGGGGACAGGGCGATTTATTCGCCCTGTTCTTTTTATATCTATTTGTCTTTTTGTCTGATGTCCTAACAGCATGGGGGCTGGCTTCTAATAATTCGTTTTATTCGTTATCATGCCTGCATGAAGATTCAGATAGTCAATTCGTTAAATTCGTTAGATTCGTGCAATTCGTGTTCAAAAGTTATGAATAGAAGTCCCCATTATAGATTTCGTTTTTTCGTGTTTTTAGATGTTCCCTTTTTCTATTGTTTCACCATTCGTAGTTAGATTCGTGCAATTCGTGTTCAAAAGTCATTAATAGAAGTCCCCATTATAGATTTCGTATTTTTCGTGTTTTTAGATGTTCCCTTTTTCTATTGTTTCACCATTCGTAGTTAGATTCGTGCAATTCGTGTTCAAAAGTCATTAATAGAAGTCCCCATTATAGATTTCGTATTTTTCGTGTTTTTAGATGTTCCCCTTTTCTATTGTTTCACCATTCGTAGTTAGTTTTCAACAGACGTTTTCTCGCCTCAGCATAGTGCAAACACTTCGTGATTTGCCCTCTGCGTTCGGCTTAACGAAAACGTTAGATTCGTGCAATCCGTGTTCGAAAGTTATTAATAGAAGTCCCTTGGGGCAATATGAGGTCGAGTCTCTTTTGCCGAGGGCTTTTGTGAGGCGATGGGGGTGGGGCGAAGGTCTAATTGCCTGTATGGTATATTGGACCGGTGAAGAGGACCGTGGCACTGCCGTGGTCGGTGTCGGCGTTGATGACTAGGGAGTATATGTTGCCGTAGCAGCTGCATTGAAGGGTGCCGGTAGTGGCTTTTATGTGCAAGCCATTGGGCATCGATGCCGTCATGCCTACGGCTGTGCCGTTTTCTATGATGTGAGCATCGTCAGAGATGGGAAGGGTCTTGCCTACGATGTCGGTGGTGGAGCTGATGACGCATTCGATATCGGGGTTGCTGCCAATCAGGCGGTAAGTTCGTTCAACTCCATCCTGAGACAGTATGCCTAAATGGAAGGTGAGGCTCTCTTGGCCCACCGTCAGCCTTCCCTGATCGGAGAGGGTGGTGAGGTCGTGGACTAGGCCGTTGTAATGGCAGCGATAGCCTATTCCATTTTCTGTGGCCCCAAGGATGGCAATGCTATATTGGTCGTCGATATGCTGTATGATTACTTGTCCTCGTGTGATGTACTGGCGGTTGAGAGTATCATCGCTGATGATTGAGGCCACAACGCCATCGTGGCTGGACGATAGGTCGTCGACCGAAACCAGTTTGGCCGTGTCTGACGGGGTGTCCAGGTGGAGGTGTTCGTAGCTATACAGTTCAAGCCGGCCGCCTTCTTTCATCTGGAACACGATATTGTTGCTCTCATACAGGTCCGTACGCATGGCGCATGCTATATGCAGGGTGTCCTGATAGTCCAGCACGGAATAGTTGTCCGTCGTTTGTAAGTCGGTTTCTATAGGCGCGATAGCGTCTTCTTTGTGGCAGCTGGCATTCAGCATAAGGACAAATATGAGTGACAACAGGACTTTCGCTTTCCTGCATGAGGCTGTTTTCCTGGGTGCTATTTCGGCGGGGGAATGTCTTTTGTTCATGATGTGGCTGAGGTATCGGGTTCAAATATAATTGTTTTGCAATATGGTGTCGGTTGCTTATTGGCTGTTAGGGCGGAAGACCAGGTCGTTGAGAATAAATGGAGTGATGGCATTCTGCTTTATGGTGACTGGCGAGCCATTGTTTAACAGGGCATTGGCATAGGTGTTGTCAAAGGTCTGTAGGTATACGGATAAGGAGTTGTATCTCCCCGCAGGAATGGGTATGTAGAAGTCGCCATTGGATTGGGTGGGATGGATAACACGTAGGATAGTGCTGGTGGAGCCTCCCTTGGCATAGGAGAGTTGTGGGCAGTCGGGGTTGTCGGGATTGTTCTCCAGGTCGAACATACCGTTGATGTTCTTGTCGGCATTGATGATTACATAATAAAGGTTCTTGTACTCTTGGCCAGTGATGGTGATGCATGCCAGGCCGCAGAGGTTGTGGAACGTGAGCTCTCTGGTCTGGGAGATGGCATACATGGGGGCTTCGGTGAGTGCGCCAGTGGCGGAAGTGTAGGAGGGTGGGAGGATGATGCGTGAGGCGGAGGCGTACACCGAAGAAGGGTAGATGGCTGTGTAGGGGCCGCTGACGGCGCTGGCAGGTACGGTGTCGTAGTTGAATGTCGCCGTGGCGGTGTCGCCTTGGGTTGCATGGCAGCTGTGGGGAATGTCGTCGCTGCCTATGACGGTGAAACGGTCCCCAACTTTCCATAGCGTGGTGAAGTCGGACAGGGTGGTCTTGGCTCTGCCTTTGACGTAGTCGGTGGTGGTGGCGTCGAAGTCGTGGCGCTGAAGAGGGGAGTGCCTATCCGGTTCTTTCCCACATGAGGTGCATAGTGCAATGTATAGAATGGTGAAATATAGTAAGATGCAGGTCTTTCTCATGAAGTTGTATGTGTTTGTATTTTTTGCAAAGATACAAAAGAAGTACGAAATGACAAAAAAAACGCGTCATGACACGAAATATTTTCTAAAAATTCGTTTCATTCGTAATCATGCCTGCATGAAGATTCAGATAATAAATTCGTTAAATTCGTTAGATTCTTTATTTAACGCGAATTACCATTAATTATCCATTAATTATAATTAATGTTCAATTAGATGGAAATTATATGTAAAGAATATTTGAACAATAACTTATGGGGACTTCTAAAAATTCGTTTATGATTATCCGCTATCGTCCGAAATATGAATTCTCCGCTTCGCTATCGAAAACAT
>CAMVMF010000049.1 GCA_947168515.1 uncultured Bacteroidales bacterium | reverse complement strand
TCGAACCTGGACTGACAGAACCAAAATCTGGAGTGCTGCCATTACACCATTGGACAATTTTCCACTCTTTTCAAATGTCAGCCAATTCATCAAATATCAACTGTTTGCAGAATTAATATAGACTACTGACGCTTGATTTGAGGTTGCAAAGATACAACTTTTTTTTGAATTAGCAGAAAAATAATTGTGTTTTGAGGATTAATTGCCGTCAAACTATGTTTTCCCCAATGCTATGGCTGTCGATTGTGACAGTGAGCAAACGTGTTGTTGTGGGGGTGACACGTGAGGGATGGGCCGTGCGCCGACCCACGATCCAGAGGATGCTGTCGGTAGCATCTACCAGCAACAGCTGACTCCGTTTGTCGATAAGAGTGTACTTGTGGTCGGAGAAATAATCGCTTAAGAGCTGCGTACCGACGGCCATTCCCAAGGGTTGGAAGCGGTCCCCCTCCCGCCAATGGCGTAAGGCGAGAGGAAGCACTACCTTGTCGGCATCGAAAAGGGCCATCGTGGGAGGTAGTGACTTCCAGTCGAGGGTACGATAATTGAATTGTTCTGTTTGGGTAATGTGGACGACGGGAAGAGCACGCTCCTCTACCGGGCTCAACGGTTCAATAACCAAACGCTGTCGGTCCAAAAGGGCATGATGGGTAGGAGAGTAGAAATGGCGACCCGACTGAGAAGCCGAGAGGATATCGACAACAACAGAATGGCTGAAGCCATAGGGGCGCAGCATTTCAAAAAGCAGTTGCGACTGATTGTCTTTAAAAGGAAGCTGAAGGTTCACCAGTACCGTTCCGTCGGGCTGGGGGCTCACCAGCTGCTGGCGCAGGGGCTCCAACAGGGTATTGTAAAGTTTCTCCACCGACTGCAGGTGCGAAATAGTCTGCGCTATGGCATGGTCGCACGAAGGCTGCATCTGGCGCAGCAGTGGAAGAAGCTGGTGCCGTATCTGGTTGCGTCGGTACTGGAGCGAGGCATTGGTGACATCCTCAACATGCTGTAGCTGATGCTGTGCAGCGTAAGCCTCTATATCCTCTCGACCAAACGGCAGCAAAGGTCTGACGACATATCCTTGTACCGGCAGGATGCCGTGAAGGCCAGAAAGACCAGTTCCGCGGAGAAGGTTGATGAAGAAGGTCTCAGCGGCATCGTTGCGATGATGGGCTGTAAGGATAGCGGCATAGTTCTGTTGACGACGCACTTGTTCGAAAAAATTGTAACGTAGCCTTCGGGCAGCATCCTCCACACAGAGGTGCTCCTGACGTGCATAACCGCGGGTATCAAACTCCTCCACAAAAATGGGCACACCATAACGTTGTGCCAGTTGGCGGACAAATAGCTCGTCGCGGTCGCAATCACCTGGGCGCAGATGAAAATTGCAGTGGGCGACGGCAAAAGGGTATCCAGCCTCATGCATTAGATGGGCAAGGACTACCGAGTCGATACCGCCACTAACAGCAAGCAGCACCTGCTGCCCCGTAGGGAAGAGATGCTGCTGCTGAATGTGCGATATAAACTGACGTAACACTATTTGATAACCATCTTGTGCATACGGCGCTGGCCGTTGTACTCGAGACTATAGTAGTATACGCCTGAGGGTAGGTCGCCCTTGTTGAAATTGATGGTGTTGCGACCATTGGGGTAGTAACCACTCTCCTCATAGACCAGACGTCCAACGACATCCGTTACAGTGAAGTGGGTATTACCTGCCGTGGGCAACGAGAACTCAATGCGAGTGGCTCCATCGTAGGGGTTGGGGTAGTTCTGCTCGAGCACAAAGTTGGACTCGCGGACCACCGGCATATCCTCAAAGTAGTTGAGCACCCTCATGATAGTTGTTTGGTTGTTGTTCTCGTTGGTGTCACCACTCAATCTACTAATGGTAGCTGAGCCACGATAGGTTCTAGTGGGTGATTTAGGAATAGTCCGATAATTTCCAGCAGCGTCGATAATCGGGATACGACGTGTTTCGCCGGGTTCGATATTGTACTCATAAGCCTGCACTTGGCGTCGGAGTCTATCAGGACTATCATTGATGTATGCGTCTATTGTCATAACTCTATAGTAGTTGATGGTGCCATGATTGGTAACCACAGCCCTAAGACGACACGAATCGGACATGTTTTCCTCAATTTCAATAGCATCGAGTGAAATATCGGCGTAGAAATTATCAATTATTCTGGAAGTATCGTTGTCAGGATTGACATCGCCAGGCACAGATACCCAAACTGTCAAGTATCTCCGTTCTGCTGTACGTGATCCCAAAATGGTGTCGAAATGGTGGACCACATGACCACCTGCAGGAATACCGTGCTCACGATAGAAGATCTCACTATAGGTGGAGTCTACAGGGTTATTATCCCAGTAGCAACCAACTCTGAAGTTGTTGGCTGCCACACCACCCACATTGTCGAGAACGATGGAGAAGTGCGTCTGATTGTGTTCACTAAGGTCTATGAGACCAGCGGTGGCAGCAATATCGACCACATTGGTCAAACCTGCTATAGACTTGTTGATAGTGTCGTTGTATGGGTAAGTGTCGTAGTCATAAGAGCACCACGTCTGGAGCAACATAGTACCCATGGTGGCATGTTCGCGATGAGTGAAAGTGTAATTGAAGAACTCGGTAGATGCCAGAGGCCGTCCTAAGTAATCGTTGAAGTTGATATATTCAACCACCGGTTCCCCTCCATTGTAAGAATAGTAGACCCTACAGCTGTCGATTTCATTCTGTCCAAAGTTACGCAGACGCAGCGTGATGTAGAGTGAGTCGCCAGCCACAGCCTGGTCGCGAGGCGAAACGATATCATAGAGATAAAGGTCGTTGGACAAAGGAGCCAGTGCAAACATATCGCACAGGGAGTCGTTGTCTCTATAGATATCTCCCGAGAGGCTGGTGGTAGCACAGATTTGGAAAGTGTCGGGGAAGGTGTTGGTGATAATAAAGGGATGTCTGAAGGTGTACTCGACACTATTATCGGGCATCAAAGTATCTTCAAGACGTGCCGTGTCGAGGATATAGAGGTGGACACCATAAGGCTTGTACTGGACCTGGAACTGAGTGATAGGATCGAGACCATAGTTATGTACCATCACCTTAGGATAGATGGTCTGTCCGAATTGAGGTTCGGTGGGATAGGTCATTGCTGTAATTCCAATGTCGCGGGCACGACGGGCTCGGCCAATGGTGAAATTGTCTATGGCCACACCGTCGCCAAAGGCTGCTGCAGCAGAAGTAGACACCGGCGTAGTGTAGACAAAGCGGAACTGGAGGTCCTGACCAAACTCACCACTGATGAGAGAGGTGGGTATGCTAACGCCAGTGTAGGCTCCATTGGGCGATGTACCAGTCCATCCTAACTGTTCGTCATACCAGTGATAGTTGGAGCGATCCTCGTCTGGTACCCAACGAATATTGGGGTCATCAACGACATCCCAATCGCCTAGATAGTTGCGGAACTCAAGCCTGAGGTAACTGCCGGCAGACATGTTCTTGCTGAGCAAGAGCGTGATGGTGTCGGGACGGATCTGGCGGATGCTGATGATAGGCGTATAGATGACACTGCGGTTGCCATGCTTGCCGGTAACAATAGACTCTGTGGCACTAGTGACATAGGCATTGGGCTGAGAGTAAGCCGAGCTGATAGTAGACTTGGCAGGTGTAGCACGGACAAAGTAGTTACGCGTATAGTTGTTGTAGCCTGCAGGCACATACCAATTGTCTATCGTCTGGTCGAAGCTGTCGATGAAGCGCAACTCGATGGTGTCATAAATATGGTAGCGATATTGGAGCGTATTGTTGTCAACATGGAATGTGTCGCCAAGGGCTTCTACCGTTGCCGTGAAGTCGGTTGTACCTTTGTAGAATCTGACTGAGTCGATGCGAACCAACTGGCTCTGGCCGGGATCCAGGCTGCCACTCCAGTTGATTGTACCGGTCTGTGCAGGATGGAGTCTGTCGGAAAAAGAGTAGTTGATAGTGGCTGAAGTAAGCGGAGTCATACCCTTGTTGGCCAACATGAAGGTGAAGGAATGCGGTTCGTCTCTGAGGATGTGGTTGCGAGGTGAGCAGACCCGGGTGAGGGCGGCATCGACCGTGTCGAGATTCTGGTCTTCGGAGATATAGAGCAGATATTGCTGCATCTGTCCATTCAGCAGTTGCGTAGCGGTGATACCGTTCATATAGGTCGTAGAGTCACCGTCCACAATCACCAACATACGCATGCATCCGTATTGGGCTTTTTCAGGAGGTATGGAAATTACTTTCTTATAAGTCTGACGGCTGAGGACCTTGGCACCCAGGGTGGCGAAGGATCCGCTGCCCTTGAGCACATTCTCGTAGTTGTTGAAATTGAACTGACCGTCACGGTTGTAGTCGATAAGTACGAAGAGGCTGGCTGCTGTGCTGCTGTCCATCTCGTTGTAATTATTGGCCACCTCGATGGAAAGTGTGTCAGTAGTACCCTTACGCATCACCAGTCTGCGGACTTCGGCAGAGCCCGGATTGTAGTTGCCCAACCACAGGTTGTCGTAGCCAATCATATCGGGCATCTCATGGTCCAGTTCATTGAATGACACGCGCTTGATGTCAAATCCTTCCACTGACGAGGGCGCCAAATGGTTGATAGAGTCGTAGATTGATTCGGCCAACGTTTTGAAAGTGTGGAGGTAGCGGAGTGTATCATTGCCTCTCTCCTGATCGCCGGGCATCATCACCCAAGCATTGAGCTTATAGGTCATGTTGGAGAGCGGTTGATTGATGGTAAGAAGATGTGGGAAGGAGAAATTAAAGGTATCAAGGACATCCCCAACACGGCCACGCAAACCATTGTAGCCATGATTTTCCATATTGATACGGACGGTGTCGGTGATAGAATCAAGCACGGTGTTGCCATTGGCACTGCGCCATTCGAAGTGTATGGGAATGGTGGTGACATCGCTGCTTCCGTAGTTGGTCACTTGGAGTGTGACGGTATCGTTCTCCTCATAGACACGGCCAGAAGCACGGGGCGAAATGACCTTGGAAATCGATACATCGTGGAGCAACGGAGGATTGACGGTCACACAAATCTGCGAGTAATAGCTGGTACAGCCGCGAGAGCTAACAGCACTGAGATAGTAACAGGAGTCGTGGAAATACTGAGGCGTGTTGCTCCAATGGGTGGAACGGCCGTAGTTGTTGTTGCCATTGTAGAAGAAGGTGCCGTTGACAGTATCGGTGCGATGCCAACGAATCACGCGGTTCTCGCTCTGCGTAGCCCACAAATTACCATAGGAGCCGTAGTTAATAGCCGTGTCGGACGGGACGGGCATTTCAGGCGTGTGGTTCGAGGTAAAGTTGACATAATTGGAGGTGTCGTTGCGCGGCTTGATGTCGTACTCATGATTGACCCATCCACGCAGACGGACGGTGATATCCTGCAGATGGCCCGTAGGATAGAGATTGGGTCGGCATTCAGGTGCAATGACCGTGTCGCGTGTGATGCCCACTGGCAGTACTGATTGCCAGGTGATAGGAGCACAGTGGCCAGTACCGGGGAAGTTGGGCATGCTAAGGGTGCTGGGCTGATGGCAATAGTAGTCGTAACCCAGGGAGAACGGGAAGGTGGCGGGGAAGTCTTTCTTACCGGCATTCTTGATGGTGTACCTAATAGGTGCTGCGAACATGCGGCAGTGGTTGGGGTCGACAGTAGAGTCGAGGGCCACAGCCACAACCTGTAGGTCGTAGGCAGGGTAGAGGAACACCTGAGCGGTGTCGCGGTTGTCTTGTGGGTTGTCGTCAACTGCGGGGGCAGCTGGATTGATTTCGACAACGATATTCTGAGTGTCGACTATGCCCAGGGGTGAAGGAACCTTCACCGTACACTGGAGCGAGTCTTGGACACCGATAGTGATAGTCTGAGTTATCGAAGTAGGTACAGGGAAGACATTAGCCATATAGGCACGCCATGTGCAGGTCTCCTCAGCATTACCATTGTTGAAGAAGGTAACCAAAACGTCGATGGAGTCGGTCTCGATATTCAACACCGTGGGATTGTTTCCTGTGGTGACTTCAGGGACATAGGGCAAGTATATCTTGGCCACAGCCACATCGTGAGTCTGACGTTGGGCGTTAAACTCGTGGGCACCGATGGTGGGCTGAGGAATCTGAGGACGGATATTGCCAAAGACGTCCAGCGTGATGTCGGGGTTGTACTGGGCAAAACCGGCAAACTGAGCGGTACGGCAGCTCAGGTCATTCGGTTCGTCAACATAGTAAATGAGCGACTCCATGGAGTTCTCGTCCTTGCCATTGACGGCGCGAAGGCTGTCAAGGAAGGTGCAGTTGTTAGTACCCCAACGGACGAAGTTGCGCGCACCAACGGCGTTGGTGTCGCTGTTGGAGTAGTAGACGTTGTAGTTGGAACTGCTGACGCAAGTGTCCACTGCCACATAGTATGCATAGCCACGGCTAGAGTTGTCGAAGATGTTGTTCAACACCTGCACCTGAGAGGAATTCTGACAACTGAAAGTACGGGTTGCCGCCTGGTTGGTTCCGGCATATAGGCGGGCGGTGTTGTAGAACACACTCATGTTTCTGGAGAGGGAGTCAATCCAGATACCCGAAGAGGGAAGAGATGCAACACCAGTACCTTTTAATGAAATCATATTATTATATACGGCAATACGATCCATATTGGTACCGCGACATCTGTTGAGCACAATACCGCGTTTACCGCCAGTGGCATTATCAATAAGGGTGATGAAATTACGTTGGATACTGGCACGGGTGATGTTGGCCAAATAGATACCCGTAAGGGCCTTGCCGTTGGTAAGCACACCCGAATAGATGCTGTCGGCCGTCACAGCCACAGTGTCGACATTGCGCAGATAGACACCCTGGAACCAGAAGTTAGAAATCTTAGAATTGGTGATGAAGATATTCTCGCTACGTTCATTGTTCTTGGAACGGATACCATAGTAACCACTGTCGATAACACAGTTGTCAATAGTGATATAGCGGTTCTCGTCGCCAAGGAGTATGACGTTAGCATTGGTAGAGGATGCTGTGGTCTTCTTGGAACGCAACACCGAATGGCGGAAAGCAATATTGGTAGAGCCCACAATAGACACAACGTTGGCATTGATATTGTTGCCGCTACCGGAGTTGTAGTTGGCATAGAAGTAGATGCTGTCGAAGGTAATGTAGTTGGCACTATTCATGTCAAGAACATAGTTGGCAGTACTAGTCGGGGTGTAGGTGATAACAGCCAAATCGTTGGCACCACGTACTGTCTTGAAGGTGATGGTATTGTTGGCATCGACTCCGAGCACATTGCCTAGGCTGAGCTGTTCGTTGAAAGTCTGCTGACAGAGGCGGAAGACCACGGCCCCGCCAACACCTGCGTTGTGGAGGGTGTCGATTGCAGTGGTGAGGTTGGGGAAGTCGCTGTCGGGACAACTACCCACGATATACTCACCCGCACAGAAACGTACGTTGATAGACCGACGAATGGTGTCGTTGGCGATGATGGTGTCACCCTGAACGCGTACCACGGCGGTGATAGTGTGGCGTCCGGGAGTGAAGGGCTCTCTCAGCAGCACAACACGGGATGAGTAACCCAACGTTAAATTGCTAAGTGTACCTGTCGTCTCGGTCCACGGATTGTTGTCAATCTTGTAGCGGAGCGTGTAGTCACGGATGGTGTCGTTACCCATATTGTGGATACGTGCATACATTATGTTGGTATCGCAGGAGTTGAAGACACCCGCGGTGTTGCCAGTGCCCTGGCCGTCGTCATCCCATGAGATGGTGGCATCGTTGTCAGGCGTGTTATCCACAATAACCTCCACCATTCCTTCGCCGCTTCTGCAGCCTGTAGGCTCAAGGAATCCGATAAGCAGGTCGGGGCGGTTGTTGCCCTTGCTTCCAGAAGTGGCTGAGGCCTGGTCGGTGCTGTTGTGCTGCTTAGTGATGACCGTGTTGGCCTGGGGAGTGTACATGGTCGAAGAGGCATTGTTGATACCTGCTGTGTTCAAACCACGCGTGACTTCTATAACAATGTTGGAAGTACCATCCCACACAAAATTAGAATCTAGACTATGCATCACCCAACCAACATTGTCGGGAGTGAGGGTGTAATTGGATCGGGTATAGACCTGTCTGAGACCCGTAACGAAGTTACCATTAGAAAATATGTTACTGCTAACCGTACCCATCTTGATGGTGTAGTAGTCGAAAGTGAACGAGTCAACATTTACTGTATTCAGGTAGAAGGACAAGGAACTGATGGTTCCGGCAGAATGGCCTGCTGCAGCAATTTGGTCGGCAGTGTAGAGGTACTGCTCCTTCACATAACGCTGCTTGGGCGAGTAAGGTGACGGGAAAGCATTGTTTGCCTGGTTAGACAACTGGCCCACATGAGTGGAGGGATTATCAGTTAACGCTACTGCCCTATAATAGAATGTGTCGGGGTGATAGATGAAAGGGGTAACTATAGAATCCGGTGTAGTACCCAAAAGATTATGGGAAGCATCGTACCATTCCACCCATTCGGTGGGGAGAATGCCTAAAGCTCGAAGGACTAGCGTGTCGCCATAATGAACCGAACGAGGTGATACGACATAAGGAAGATCAGGCGTGTAGTTGGAGATAACCGAAATGCTGTTAGTATCGTTTTCATGGTCAGCATCGCCACTGATGGCATCCACCCAAACCTTTATGTTGAAGGTGGTGTCGCAACCAGCGTGCATATTAATCGTGGTAGAGAAGGTGTGGTGAATACTCGAATTGGAGGCCAGGCTGGGCAGGGTGTCTGCACAAGCAATGGTGGTGCCTCCGTCCAGACTGTACTTGAGCACAAAGGCCGAAGTGGGTTGAACACCGTAGTTGTGAACATTCACAACAACGGGCTCTTGGGTGGTAAGATTGCACCCAGAGTTCACGATAGGCTCATCCACGATGAGGTCCGTAGTAGGACGATTGATGACAGAGATGTTAACGACAGAGCGAGCACCCTCGCAGCCATTGTCATAGTAGCGAATCAGATTGGTCTCTGTCTCTCCCATGTGCATCAGCTGGGAGTCGGTGGCCACTTGCCACAACGTGGCCGTTGCCGTGGGGGCTCCCGAGACGGCATTGGTGGGCCAGGAGATGCGGCGAGCACCGGCAGTGGGGGTGTTGGATGTGCCGCCATTCCTCTGAAGGTCGATGGCCGAACCCGACCATACGGCGGCAGGAATGCCCTGGGTGGTCCAGTTGATGGGCTGGGTGGATGGGGCTGTAATTACATTGTTGAACGCCACGGCATCGGCAACGCCATTTCCATCGCGGTAAATGACACCGAAGTGGGCGGTATAGGCCGGCGAAACAACGGCTGAGCTGGGAGCACAGATGGTGCGAGCAGAGTCGGTGGCAGTAGTAGAGGTTCTGAACTGTAACACCAAATTGTCACCGGGCTGAATTGTGACGGCTGGCAACGTCCAAATCTTAGCAGCTGCTGTGGGCTGGACCACTAGGATAGTGTCACCCTCCAAATCGGCAGGATAGTCACCACAGTTGGTCAGCTCGACGGCGAAGGTGGAACTATTCATCCACGAGGGCATCGGTTCGGTGTGACCAGCGGCGGTGCGGTTGACCTGTACCTCGGTAATTTTGACCAAGGGCAGGTTACGTTTCTGAGAAATATAGAAAGTAGTGTCGGAGAAGAGGGGATCGGTGACCAGCGTGGGACCATAGAAGAACTTGGTGGAGTCGTTGTCCTCATAGTACCAAGAGATTCCCGAACGCTGCTGACGGCCGTTGCCCGATGTGTAATAACTCACAGGCCATGTGTTGATGCCGGCTGTGGGAGTGACAACAGCGGAAGTGTTGTAGTTGACCGTCATGTTAATAATCGTAGGAGCCGGGGCCGCATAACGCGAGTTGACGACCCAGTTCATGGTGTCATTCAGTTCGTCGGGGTCGAGACTGCAACGGACCCACATACGAATATTGTAGGTGCGGTCGGTGTTGCCTGTACCGCTGGGCATACTCAACGTGCGCGTAGAAAGGTAGGAGAGAGTGTCGCCAGGTCCGAAGTTTTGATTTATTGTGAAAGACTGGACGGGACCATTGTCAACGCTATAATATACGTTGATGGGATTGGCAGCGGTGTATGTATAATTGCCGTTACCGGTGTTGGCAACAATTACCTCAATGGGAATGGGGGCGGAGACACCGCAGTAGTTATTGTAAGGAGTGACAAAACCAATCGGCTTGAAGTCGATACTCAGAGGGCTCACCTCGTATGCGCCCAGGCTGGGTGCCTCGGCATTACGGACAGAGCCGAAAAGGTCGATTGGGACTTCAGCAATGGGGGTACCGATGTTACGGAGCAGCGCACTGAACGAGCGCAGGTCGACACGACCTGAATTGGTGAAGTTGGGGTTGCCGGTAACAGAACCCAGATCATAAGGCACTGCTGCACGCCAGGTGTTGATATTGGTATAGTTGACACCGCTCAGCTTGTTGAGCACACCACTAATGGAGTAGTAGCAGTTGTGATCCACATGCAGGTTGTCGGTGTTGGGCCCAGGAATAAAGGAGAACGCATAGTTGGAGGTATCGAAGGTGGCTACGACATTGTTTTGGAAGTAGCTGTTGGTAATCACATCACCACCGAAAGTGGCTGCGGCGATATTCACACGGTCCGGAGCATTCATGCGCACCGAATTGAAGACCACCTTCATATAAGAACCTTTAATAATATTGAGGGGAGTAGTCAGCAGGTTGGTGGTATTGTCGTCGGAAGAAACAATCATGTTGTTGGCCACCAAGTTGTACTGTCCCGGGGCGCCGTGGAAGTCCGACACACCGATACAGCAAGCTCCCTTGGACGAGAAGACCTTGTTACGGGTGATTTTGGAACCCTGGTAGCAGTACTGGCCCAAGATGATATAACTGGCGTTGGTTCTCACATCGTTGGCATAGTTGCTGTCCACCCACACTCCGTTCTGGTTCACAACACGGATGGCCGTATTGACCTGATTGGAGAATTCGTTGAATCTAAGCACATTGCCACTCGAACGAATATCTGGAGCAGGACCTGTCACATCGGCACCTATGACACCGCCATAGAAGGTACAATTCTGCACCAAGGTATTGTTGGCATTAGTGGCACGCAACAAGGCCTGAGCCGAAAGTGCCGCGGTGTTGCTGTCGATGAAAGAACAGTTGAGGAACTGACAGTTAAGGCTACCGCTTCCCATCTGCACAAGGTTGTTGCACCGGTTGTCGGAGTAGCGACCATTGTAAAAGTTGATGTTGTAGAAACGAACGCTGTGGGCTTGTGCCATGTTCACCAAAGAGGCCTCGTTGGCATTCACGCCTTGGCGATAGCGGCGGAAATTGACAACTGCCGTAGGAGTAGCAGGCTCAAACTGCACATAGTTGGTCTCGGATGTTCCAGGGATAAAGGGGAATGTGGTCACATCATAGTTGCCGGCAGGCAGTTTCACCGTGGTAGGGGCATCAATACCGCAACGGCTCAATGAATAAAGACATCTGTCAAGGGTAGTGAAGTCGTGTGATGAACCAGCTCCAATAGTCAGTACACCACTGTAAGGACCGTCACAGGCGGTAAAGGGGGTGGAAACACTGTCGTTTAGAGGTTCATGGTCGATATAGTTGTTGCCTCTAGAAGTCAGCGGACCACGGGTCCATGCGGCGATGTTATGATAACCGATGGTGAAGGTCTGGGTAGTAGAGACAACCACACGGGTGGAGTCTCCGCCATTAAGCGTTCCCGTCCAAGTATAGGAGACAGGTGTGCCGTAGTCGACAGAATAGTAAATGGTAGCACTATTGATTACCGAGTCACCATAGTTCTTCAACCATACCACCACACTGTCGGTGCCGGTGTTGCAGGGAGTGCTGTAGCTGGGATAAGCCATGGCAGAGATACCGGCATCATAAATCAGCGGAACGTTCTTGGTCTCGTAAAATTGCACCCAAGGGCGTTTCAAGATGGTTGAGCCTATTTCAAACTGGTCGATATCTGCACCAAGGGCATTGTAGCCATAATTGGCATCGAGTCCGACCATATATAATGACATCTTATTATTGCTAGTGGGGATATCCCTAACGCTGTGGGGCAGCACGTTGACATTACCATCATAGAATGTCTGGATAACCAAGTCGCCACCACCATAGAAGAACGTGTCCTGCAGAGTGACCATTTTATAGGAACCAGCAGCGGCCTGTTCAATGGTGAAAGCGCCTTCGTAAGATATCTGCATAGCATCCTTGGTAAAGGTCGATTCGGACGCCGTACGGTTAATTGAATAGGGTTTATTAGCCATTCGGAATTGAAGATTCGGCCGCGTGACATTCTGTGGCGAAGTCTGTAGAATGAAACGGAAATTGGTGATATACCCCGGTCCGTATCCCATGGAAGCCATCGTGACACTATCGTAAATAAACTCTGACCTATTGTCGGCAAACGTTGGGAATGGCAAAGATGAGGAATAACCGGCTCCCGTCATGTCGGGCTGGGCAGTATTAGTCTTGCCTCGCACACATCGGTACCTATACCACTGGTTTTCATTCTTGGGGAAAAAAGACGTATTGGCGTTGCTAGTAGAATCCTTGGCCACAATGTGGTAGGTCATCAAGGTGTCGTAGCCATAAAAAGGTATGCGCCCTTCAAAGCGGTTGGAGCTGGGCGACTGGCGGTGCATGTATGCTGTGTCATACGTGGTTCTGTTGCCCACTTTATAGACGCAGAAAACTTGGTTGCCATTGATACCTTGCGGCACTGTGGTGGTTACGTCGGCAATCACTTTGGCACCACGACTGCTGGGGTAATTGATATAGTCGGGGAAAGCACGCATCTTGATGATGGGGGCAACGATTTGGTCATGCGAAGCACGTACCTTGATATCGTCGATATACCAAGCATCGTTGGCTGTAGCCAATTCACGTGCAGCAACCTTGAAACGGATGATGAGCTTCTTATCCGTTATGGCAGCACCTTGCATAATGGCCTCCAAGTCGAAACGCTCTGATTTCCACAATTGATTGCTCACCGTGGTAGCATCAGCCCATTCCGTGTAGCCCTCTTTGTGAAAGGAGCTCAGCGAAATGAAGTCAATTGATCCACCTTCAACTATGTTATAGTGGGTACTGCTCAATTGGGTCCACACAGACTGGTCTGGACGCTTGACCTCGATTATACAACCTTCGGCAGTGGCCACCAACGACCTAGGATCTACAAATGCAATGTGCTGGAATTCCAATGTGTAATAACGCAACTGAGCATTCTGCGAGAAGTCAATCGTATCTAACGTCATATAGTTGACTTCATTCTGCACATTGAGCATCTTCATAGCCCGGCTGCCGCCAGAGTAAATTGATGACTGTGGAGTACCAGCCAGTGAACTCGTCGCACAGGATGTGGTGTAGTTCACCACGGAGCCTGCCTCGAAGTCCTGGGAGAACATTTCGTAGATTTGGGCCCGGGACGAGAATGCCGTTAAGGCAAAAATCAGTCCTAAGAGTAAAAATCCTTTTTTCATATAATTATTAATTATTCAATTTATTTCCAAAATATTACGAATGCAAAAGATGCCTTTTAGACAACCCAAAACAGCATTTTTTGAACTTACAAATTTACGAATAAAAAACGATATACAACATTTTTTTTTAAGTTATATATTTATATAATCATTTTTCGGGTACTTTTGCCACTTTCTCTTGCCCCCAAAGGAACACTTTTCAACTCGAAAAAAAATTCCGAAAAACCTGATATATATTAGTTCCTCTCATGCTGATTTAGTCACCCCTAGGACCCCAAGATTTATGATTTTTTATGATTTTTTTGGCACTTTTGGGGCCGACAAGGTGGATTCGGGCAGCAAAAACAGCCCGACATACAAGCCCCACGGCCACTTTCCACAATCCAGAAAACAGGGTTAGGATTCTACCCACCTAGGCGCGACTCCAATCGCTGACCATCGTTAGCTTAGGCACACACGAGGCACCTGTCCATAAAAAACACAGGGCAAGAAAAACAATTCCCGCCCCTGGCAGATGTCTTGCCCAGACCTATGCGATTTCCTCAGCAACCCATTATCACATAAGACTGGGGAAATATAAAACAAATGGAAAGGGAATAGAGGCAACTGGGTTTGCTACCGACGGACAATACAGTCACACGGCAAGGCCGCAGAAGGGCGTTGCCGAATTGGTGTTGCAACGTATAGTTCTCTATCGCCGCTGGCGCAAAACCTCATACATAAACACGGCTGCAGCCACCGACACATTCAGCGACTGCACCTGTCCCATGATGGGGAGTTTGGCACGTGCATCGGCCATTTTTAGCAGCTCGGGGCTGATGCCGGTTTCCTCAGCCCCCATGATTAGCATGGTCGGCCTGGTGAAGTCAACATCCAGATAGTCAGTAGCTCCCTTCTCCGTAGCGGCCACAATCTGCATACCGCATTGACGCGCCAGATTGAGCACCGTTTTCAAGTTCGGCTCCCGGCAAATAGGCACGCGCAGCAAAGCCCCAGAAGAGGTTTTTACCGCATCGTCGCCCACCTGCGCACTGCCTTGTTCGGGGATGATGACAGCATCCACCCCCGTGCATTCGGCGGTCCTGACAATGGCCCCGAAATTACGCACGTCGGTCACATGATCCAACAGCAACACTAGCGGCACCTTACCCTCAGTGCCACCGTCTGCTGATTCGCTCACGCGCGCTGTCTCCCCCACACCTTCCATCAGCCGCGGAATGAGGTCCATAGCATGTTGGAACTCGATGGGTGAAATCAGGGCCACCACACCTTGATGGTTACCCTTGCTAAGTCGGTTGAGTTTTTCTATGGGCACAAACTGAAAAGGGATATTCTTGTCGCGGATACGCCCCTTCAGTTCGCCCGCCAAAGGCCCTGAGAGGCCATTCTGCATCAGCACCCGGGCAATACGAGTGTCGCCGTCGATGGCCTCTATCACGGGCCTCAAACCGTAAATAACAGTCGAGGATTTCGGTCCCTGGCTCTCTGCCAGGCTGGCTCCATTTTTCTTTATAATCATCTCTAATGCTTTTATTCTATTAACTTTAGGTGCCTTGCCGCCCTGTTACCAAAACTGGGGAAAGTGTCCCTACTGCCCACTGGCTATACCACCTCGCCATCCTTCAGCACAATCTGCCTATCAGACTTCTGCGCCAAGGTAGTATTGTGCGTAACAATCACAAATGTTTGCTGATACTGGTCGCGCAACTGAAAGAAAAGGTCGTGCAATTCCTCGGCATGATAGGTGTCCAAATTGCCGGAAGGCTCATCTGCCAACACCACGGCGGGGTGGTTGATAAGGGCCCTTGCCACGGCAAAGCGTTGCTGCTCGCCGCCCGACAGTTGGGCAGGCTTATGGTCGGCCCTGTTTTCAACCCTCAAAAACTGCAATAGCTTATGGGCTTCGGCCTTGGCCTCGTCCATGCTCCGTCCTGCTATCAAGGCCGGCATACAGACATTTTCAATGGCAGTAAATTCGGGCAGCAGGTTATGGAATTGGAACACAAAGCCTATATTCTTGTTGCGGAAGCCTGCCAAGGCCTTCTCATTCAGTTGGGTCACATCGGTTTCATCATAGAGGATTCTGCCGCTGTCGGGGCGGTCCAATGTACCCAGCATCTGCAGCAAGGTGGTCTTACCTGCCCCTGAAGCCCCCACAATACTCACCACCTCTGCCTTGGCAATGGTTAGATTGATATCCCGCAGCACCTGCAAGGCCCCATAGGATTTATTTAGATGTTGTACATGTATCATGGGTACAAGTTAGCATTCTACTCCGTTCAAAAAGACGCGCTCCACCTTGTTTTCGCCATAGGCATAGGGCAGATACTCGTAGGTGGGAATCTCCTTGGTCAGATAGAAATTGGCCTTTTTACCCACGGCAATAGAGCCCAGCTGGTCGCTCACACCCATAGCATAGCCGCTGTTGATGGTGGTGGCATTGATGGCCTCCTCGGGCAGCATGCGATAATTAACACATGCAAAGGAAAGTACCAGCTGCATATTGCCGGAGGGCGAAGAACCCGGGTTATAGTCCGAAGCCAACGCCACAGGCAGTCCGGCATCCATCATCTGGCGTACAGGAGCATGGCGCATATTCAGGAAGAATGCCGCCCCGGGCAGCACGGTGGGCATGGTGACGGAACCCAGCAGGCACTTGATTTCCTCCTCGCCGGTGAACTCCAGGTGGTCGCACGAGAGCGCATGGTGCTTTACTGCGCATTGGATGCCACCGGAGCAGGCCAGTTCGTTGGCATGGATTTTAGGACGCATGCCGTAGCGTGCACCTGCCTCCAACATACGGTCGGTATCTTCCACCGTGAAGAAGCCCTCGTCGCAAAAAACGTCAATGAAGTCGGCCAAGCCTTCGTCAGCAGCCTGCGGAATCATCTTCTCGATAACCAGGTCCACAAACTTCTCACGACAGCCGCGGTACTCCATAGGGATGCCATGGGCACCCAGCAGGGTGGCGCGGACGGTGAGTGGGCTGTTCTCCCGCAGACGGCGGATAACGCGCAGCATCTTCAGCTCGGCCTCTGGGGTCATGCCGTAACCCGACTTAATCTCCACAGCTCCGGTGCCAAAGCGGATAATCTGTTCCAGACGAGCCATAGCATCGTCATAGAGTTGCTGTTCGCTGGCCTCCTGAACGCGTTTGGCGCTGTTGAGGATACCGCCGCCGCGCTCGGCAATCTGCTCATAACTCAGACCGCGGATTTTGTCGATATACTCAATCTCACGGCTGCCGGCGTACACCAGATGCGTGTGCGAATCGCAGAACGAAGGCAGCACCATGCGGCCCGAGGCATCCACCTCTTTGTCAAAAGTCTGTTCCTTCAACTCTGCCATCGGACCGAAGGCAGCAAATTTGCCGTCTTCTACTATCAGATAGGCATTTTCGATATGTTCGATATGGGCCATGTCGGCACCACACACCTTCTCGCGGGGAGTAGCCTCGACCTGCAAAAGGCTTTTAATATTCTTAACTAGCGTTCTCATATATGCAGTTTAATTATTCAAATTCAACAACTTGTGGGTCAGAAAAGTTCTCCTTGTCCTCCACTCTTAATCTTACCCAAGTGCTTATAGGCCAATTCGGTTGCCTCTCTACCCCTAGGGGTGCGCTGCAGATAGCCTTCCTGTATCAGGTACGGCTCATAAACCTCCTCCACTGTGCCAGAATCCTCGCCCACCGCAGTAGCGATATTGTTGATGCCTACGGGGCCGCCCTTGAACTTTTCGATAATCGTGTTCAATATACGCAGGTCCATCTCGTCCAGTCCATTGCTGTCGACATTGAGGGCTTTTAGTGCATACCGCGCAATGTCCAGCGTAATGGTGCCGTCGCCCTTGACCTGGGCAAAGTCGCGCACCCTCCGCAACAGCAGGTTGGCAATACGGGGAGTTCCGCGGCTGCGTCGGGCTATCTCGAATGCCGACTCCGAGGTAATCTTCACCTGCAACAGCCCGGCCGAACGGTTCACAATCTTGGCCAAGGTTTCCGCATCGTAGTATTGCAAACGGCAGTTGATGCCAAAACGGGCCCGCAACGGAGCGGTGAGCATGCCCGACCGCGTGGTGGCACCAATCAGAGTAAAGGGTTTCAAGTTCAGCTGCACGCTGCGGGCAGCGGGACCCGACTCTATCAGAATATCTATCTTATAGTCCTCCATGGCGGAATAGAGATATTCCTCCACCACGGGCGAGAGACGATGAATCTCATCAATAAAAAGTACATCATTGGCCTCTAACGAGGTGAGCATACCTGCCAGGTCGCCCGGTTTGTCAAGCACAGGGCCGGAGGTCATTTTGATATTGACGCCCAGTTCGTTGGCGATAATATATGAAAGTGTGGTCTTGCCCAGACCTGGGGGTCCAAAGAGCAGCACATGGTCCAGCGGCTCGCGGCGTTGCTTGGCGGCACCAACAAAAATGCGCAAGTTGTCGAGCACCTGTTGCTGCCCCGCAAAGCTGTCGAAACCTTTGGGTCGGAGAGCACGTTCCACCTCGCGTTCCTGTGCCGACTGGCTGTGACCGGTAGCATCTAAGTTATTGTTCATTCAAGTATTCTTTGAGAATGCAAAAATACAAAAAAAATAGAACATACCGCTTTTTTATTTTTGCAACAATAATAAAATCGCCAACAACACGTTATTATATGAAACAAATTATAATAATCATGAGATCTATTATTGTCGGAACCGACTTCTCTGAAGGGTCGTATGTAGCATTGGAATTGGCTATAGATATCGCAAACCGAATGGAATGTGACCTTCAGGTCATTTGGGTGAGACGCCCAAAACGCCTGATGGATGACGATCAGGTGGACATGCTGTCCAAACTGGCAGAGGAAAAACTTGTTTCGCTCTGCGAAAAATATCAGCCCATGATGAAATCTGGAAAAATGCGGTGGGAAATCTGCGAAGGCAAAGTGGCCCCCACCCTGGCACGCCACGCCATCCACAGCAGTGCCCCACTCATCGTTATCGGCACCAATGGTGCCTCGGGTTTTGAGAAATACTGGATGGGCAGTACCGCTGTCCGCATTGTTCAGGAGGCCACGGTGCCCGTCATCACCATCCGCCAGGGGTTCAACTTCCACAAAGACCTCGAACGCATCGTGGTGCCCCTGCGCGTCAACCTCAACTCCCGGCAGAAAGTCCCTCCCGCAGCCGAGATTGCGCGTCTCTTTGATTCCGAAGTACACCTCTTGGGACTTTTCGACGACGAAGCCCAAACCAACGAACTGCAGATCTATCTCATGCAGGCCGCCGAGCTCCTGGGCAAGGAGGGCATCCGCTGCACTTCGGCCATGAAGAAATACACCAACTATAGCGACGCTCTCCTAGGCTATGCCGAGAGCATCGATGCCGATTTGGTGGTCATCAACACCGAACAGGACCGCATGCTGGCACAGCTGTTCTTGGGCACCAACGCTCAGCAAATTGTCCACAACGCTCAAATCCCCGTTCTCAGCGTACACCCCAACGACAAAATCTTCACACTCTCCAAGTCATGAGCAACGACAATGCCCAGTATCCACAGGACAATACCAGCCGCGACCCCAAGCCCTCCCAGCCCAGAAAGGTTGTTATCGTAGGTGCCGGTGCTGCCGGCATGATGGCGGCCATAGCGGCTGCCGAGCAAGGGGCGCAGGTAGTCTTGGTGGAAAAGATGGACCAGGCTGGCCGCAAACTCCGCATCACTGGCAAAGGTCGCTGCAACCTTACCAATACCGCCGTCCTCAAGGACTTCATCACCCATATCGGGCCTGACGGCCGCTGGCTGCGCAACTGCTTCGCCCAGATGTTCAACACCCAACTGATGGACTTTTTCGAGCAGCGGGGTGTGCCTCTGGTCGAAGAGCGTGGCAGCCGTGTCTATCCCAAGAGTGGCAAGTCGCTCGACATCTTCCTTGCCCTCATCAACGACCTTGAGGAGCGCAGCAATGTGGAAATCCGCAAGAACTGCGCCGTCAAGAGCCTAACTGAGGACCGCCACGGGGTGCGGCTACAGGACGGCAGCACTATTCGCGGCGACGCCCTCATCATTGCTACCGGCGGACTCTCCTACCCCACCACCGGCTCCACTGGCATCGGCTACCGCCTCGCCGAGGAATCGGGCCATACGGTAGTCCCTCAGGTCCCCTCGCTGGTCTCCCTCAACTGTGAGGAACCCATCCCCGCCGAGCTCGAAGGCTTTATACTCAAGAATGTAGGGCTCAGCATCACGCAGCCTGATGGAAAAAAACTCTACGACAATTTTGGCGAGATGACCTTCACGCACAACGGCATCGACGGCCCCATCGTGCTCTCCGCCAGCCGCCAGGTGTCACGGCTGCTCCACAATGACCAAAAACTCATCGCCCATATCGACCTCAAGCCAGCTCTGGACAAAGAAAAACTTGACCACCGCCTTATCTCAGACCTCAACAGCAACGGTACCCGTCTTTTCAACGATGCCCTCCGCCTATGGCTCCCCACAGAGCTAGTGCAACTTGCCCTCGACCGATGCCATATAGAATACTACAAACGGCTCCATCAAATCAACGCTGCCGAACGCCGCCGCCTTCTGACGTTCCTCAAGGATGTCCAATTCACCCTCAATGGCACCGGAGACTACAACACTGCCGTGGTCACCCAAGGAGGTGTCGACACCAAGGAAATCAACCCCAAGACCATGGAGTCCAAGCTCATTCCTGGCCTCTATTTCGCTGGCGAGCTGCTCAATTTGGATGCCGACACGGGTGGCTACAACCTCCAGATAGCCTTTTCCACAGGTTTTGCCGCCGGCAAGGCAGCAGCCCTGCAAACAACCATCGTGTAAACACAACAGTAATATCAAAATCCAATATTAATTAAACCAAACGCCTATGAAATATCGACTATTACCCCTTATCGTCATTGCCCTGTTGGTCGAACTAGCCATGCCTCTCCAAGGCCAGCCGCTCAAGCACTACGAGACCCAAGTCAACTCCTTTAAGCTATACGACGACGCATCATTGGCCAAATATGCTTTCCAAATCGACAAGCAGCGCAACCGCACCAAGGACAACCCCGAAGACTGGGAGGACATCATTTTCGTCAACCGCGACCACACCAGTCACCTCCGGCTCATCCACCACCCGGGCGATGATGCCTATGACATGGCCGGTATCGAAGTGCGGCAGGGTATGCCCGACGAAGACGAAGACTACTACTACACCGTACCCGACAAGGTGTTTATGACCCCCCACGGCATCATGATAGGACTAAAAGAGAACGAAGTAATAGACATCCAAGGTGTCCCACAAGAGGTATTCCAAGAGGGCGACTACAAAGTCTACCGCTATTACGACGACAACCGAAAATCATGGATTCTACGCCAATACAACCAAGTGGGGTATATCATTATGTTTTGGTTCCGCGACGGCATATTGGTACGCTATAGCTTCGGGTTCGAGTATCCCTGATGCTACCAGGCTGCGCAGCCTCATCCCTGTCAACACCATACAAGTAGGCTTTACAAATACGGGCTCATGGTGTTGCTCTTATCGGGTGCCATTGCGTACCCGTTAATATACCCCAAGGCGTTGCAGTGGGGCTGAATAAGGTCTGGCCCTTTCAGTACCATTTTTAGAGGTCGCCTACCGCTGCTGACTAATTGATTCCCTGCTGAAATTCGTCTACGGCGATGGTGGCATCTTCCCATGCCTCCATCTGTTGGTCCAACTGGTCTTTGAGCGACTGGTACTGGGCGTAAAAATCGCCATCCTGCGCAGCACCGGAAGCCAACACAGCCTCTTTTTCGGCAATAGCGGCTTCCAAACGTGCGATTTCCTTTTCTATATTATCCACCGCATTGCGCAGTTTCCGCAGCTCGCGCTCACGGTCTTTGCTTTGCTCGTAGGCTTGGCGACCTTGGCTAGGCGCACCCCCTTCGTTGCCTTTGGGCTTGGCGGCAACTTTTCTGGCATCAGCCTTAGCGTTTTCGGCCTCTCGCCAGTCGAGGAACTCATAGATGTCGCCCTTAAACTCATGCACTGCGCCGTCGCGAAACTCATAGAGCACCTCGGTCAGGCCATCCAAAAAGTCTCGATCGTGTGAGACAATAATCAGGGTGCCGGTATATTGCAGCAAGGCATTCTTCAGAATGTCCTTGGAGTCCATATCCAAGTGGTTGGTAGGTTCGTCGAGGACCAAAAGGTTCGAGGGGGTCAGCAGCAACTTGGCCAAGGCCAACCGGGCTTTCTCACCACCGGAAAGAACCTTTACCTTCTTCTCGCAGTCCTCGGAGTCGAAGAGGAACTGTCCCAAAATGTTGCGGATTTTGGGCCGGATGTCGCCGGTGGCAATGTCGTCGATGGTTTGGAACACCGTTTTCTCTCCGTCCAACATGGCAGCCTGATTCTGGGCATAATAGCCCACCTGGACCTGGGCACCCAGCTTGAAGGAGCCTGTGTAGTCCTTGATGTCGCCCACGATGATCTTGGCCATGGTGCTTTTGCCCTCGCCATTCTTGCCCACAAAAGCCACTTTCTTGCCCGCAGTGAGCAGGAAGTCAACATTATCGAAGACCTGCAGGTCGCCATAAGCCTTGCCCAGATGCTCAGCCTCTACAACTATCTTGCCACTATGGGGAGCTGGCTGAAACTGGAAGTGGATATTCTCGGTGCTGACTTCGTCGATTTGCACCATTTCCATCTTATCCAACATCTTGATGCGGGACTGTACCTGCTTGCTCTTGGTGGCTTTGTATCGGAAACGTTCGATGAATGCCTCTATCTGTGCCACTTGTCGTTGTTGGGCGGTGAGCTGTGCCATCTGCGAGGCCCTACGCTCCTGCATCTGGATAACATATTGAGAATAGGAACACTTATAGTCATAGATACGCCCCGCCGTTATTTCTATCGTCCGCTTGGTAATGTTGTCTAGGAAGGTACGGTCGTGCGACACCAGCACCACGGCACCCGGATAGCCCTGGAGGAAATTTTCCAGCCATTGGATAGACTCGATGTCCAAGTGGTTGGTGGGTTCGTCGAGCAGCAGAAAGTCAGGTTGCTGAAGCAACAACTTGGCCAACTCCACACGCATCTGCCAACCACCGCTAAACTCTGCCACTGGGCGCGAGAAGTCACTATGCTTGAACCCCAAGCCCAGCAGAACCTTTTCGGTATTCTCTTGTCGGCTGTCGGCTCCCAGAAGCACCATCTGTTCGGTTACCTCGTTATGGCGGTTGAGCAGTCGCGTATAGTCGTCGGACTCATAGTCGGTGCGCTCGGCAATCTGGTCAGTCAGCTGCTGTTGAAGGGCCATCAGGTCATCGATACGACCGAAAGCCGTAAGGGCCTCGTCTATTACTGTGCGGGTGGTGTCGGGCACCATCTCCTGAGGCAAATAGCCCACCTCCTGACCCGAGGAGATGACCATCGAGCCTGTCTCCGGCTGCTGCCAGCCGCAGAGTATCTTCATCAAGGTAGACTTTCCCGCACCATTCTTCCCCACCAACCCCACGCGGTCGTGGTCTGCAATATTGAAAGTCACTTTATCAAACAAATCAGTCCCGGTGAACTGCACCGACAAATTATTGACAGCAATCATAGGTATTTATAATTCTGGAGAGCATTATGAGTGATAATAAAAGTTCTAAACGCTAAGTCCTAAGGATAGCAGTACAAAAAAAAACTTAAGAATTAGGACACCGTCTTAATTCTTAAGTCTTTTTCCTTCAAGTCTAAACAGACCTATTGCAGGTTGAAGCTGACGGGAAGGGTGAACTGGGAACGAACGGGCTTACCACGCTGCTTGCCGGGTTTCCACTTGGGCATACCCTTGACGACGCGAACAGCCTCAGCGCCACATCCACCACCAATATCACGTAAGATCTTGATGTTTCCAACGCGGCCGTCCTTTTCAACAACGAAGGAGACAAACACACGTCCGGTGATGTTGTTCTCTTTTGCCAGCTGGGGATACTTGATATTCTCAGCCAAATACTTGCTGAGGGCATCAAGACCGCCAGGGAACTCGGCATCTTCCTCAACGACGAGGAAAATTTCCTCTTCTTCAGCCTCTTCTTCTTCCTCAAC
The DNA here is from genome assembly GCA_947168515.1 of uncultured Bacteroidales bacterium. Classification (GTDB taxonomy): domain Bacteria; phylum Bacteroidota; class Bacteroidia; order Bacteroidales; family P3; genus Colimorpha. The sequence continues at coordinate 329 of CAMVMF010000049.1, read as the reverse complement.
CTCGACACGGGTAAATTCTTCCTGTGCCTTGTTGGCGTTATCGTCTGCGTTAATCAGACCCACCTCATTTTTAATCTCAGCGTCGTTTTCAACAACGGTGAGGTCGGTGGCGACGACTTCAGGCTCTTCGGGAGGGGGAGGAGGAGGAGTCTCTTCTTGAGTGTTGATGATGTCGGCATCGATTTCCATATCAGCGGTACGGGTGGAGACTTCCTTCACCTCTTTGTCGTACGTCTTGACATTGAAAGCGACCAACACAGCAGCCAGAATGACCACCAAACCGATTTCCAAGAACAATCCTCTGCGATTTTCGAGGTCTGCCTTTTGGG
>CAMVMF010000048.1 GCA_947168515.1 uncultured Bacteroidales bacterium | reverse complement strand
GGTCATGGATATAACATCTTGTTTCTAAATGTAATGAAAAATATTTTAAAAAAAAATTTGGTGGTTTATATAGTATCTCCGAGACGCTGTAAAGGGCGGTACCGAGGACCCCACACTGCGCCTAAGGGCTTGTGTGGGGTTATTAAAATTCAGCATCTTCGATGCTGTTGAGGGGCCAGTAACTTGGGTCCATACTGCGCCGAACGGCTTGTGTGGGGTTTTTACAAGACGTTGCCTGGCCTCGGCAAAGAAAACAAGCTTCCTTTGCGCTCGACTTACATATTAGCGTGCCGGAGGCACGCGCTCTCAAAAACCAAATTAATAGGACCCACCCCATATTTTTTTCTTGCATCAATTTTTATTACTATTTTTGTGCCGCGATTGGGAGTTGATGGGAGCAATCCACATGGTTCCTAACTTGATAGAAACAAGCACTTTAAAAGTATGAATAGCAAGGAAGTAAAAGAATGGAAAGTAACGATAGCGGTGGCCGTGTACAACACAGAAGCGTATGTGGAGCAATGTGCACGCAGCTTGTTTGAGCAGACGTTGGAAGAGATAGACTTTTTGTTTGTGGACGACGGTTCGACGGACGACAGCGTTGCCATCGTGGAGCGGACGCTGAAGGACTATCCCAACAGGGCGGGACAGGTGCGTTTCATACGCTACCGGCAGAACCAGGGGTTGGCATGTGTCCGCCGCGAGGCCTGCGAGGCCGCTCGGGGCGAATATCTTGTGTATGTTGACAGCGACGACTACGTGGAGCCCAACTATGCCGAACTGCTCTACGCCAAGGCCAAGGAGACCGAGGCAGACGTGGTGGCATGCGACTATTTCATGCACCAGGAAGGGCATGAGAAATACCGTGTCCGCAAATTGTCGCCCCTGGGAGAAGGTGAGAATGGGAGCCTCCTGCGCGAGGGTACTATTAACACCACCCTTGACCCCAACGTATGGTGTCGGCTGGTGCGCAAAGACCTTTTGTTGGAGAACGAGATACTGTGGCCACGGGCAAACAATTCGGAGGACAAGCTGATCAGCATTCAGACGGCATACTATGCCCGGCGAATGGCCTACGTGCAGCAGCCGCTCTACCACTATCGCTACAACACCGCGTCGCTGTCGCGCAACAAGGACAAGGCCGTCAAGCTGAAAGTCGTTGATGAGCTGCTGACCAACTACCGTATCATGGAGGAGTTTATAGCCAAGCACCATATCATGGAGCAGTACCCCGACTGCACCTTCTACTCCAAGCTGTACATACGCAACCGACTGCTGCCCTTTTTGGGAGAGAGGAAATACCGTAGGAGATACCTCCGCACCTTTCCGGAGATGAACCAGATATATCTTTTCGGCAACAAGTACCACCGGCCTAGCTGGCGTGAGCGCGTATGGATCTTGGCCCTGATGCTGGGGCTGTATCCCTTGATGGGCAAGCTGCTGCACAAGTATTGCCGCCCCTACAGCGCCTGGTACAGGAATCCGGCCATCTCCCGCAATATCTAATATCCCACCCCCGACAAGCAAAAAACGACACAGCCCCGCTGGCCAAGAGCCACGGGGCTGTCGTTGTAGTGCATAGGGGCGTGTGACGGTACAGCCGCTAGGTGAGGGTGATGATGTCGGACCAGCGGGTGGTGTAGTTGGGACTTTTGAAGTCGCGCCGCATGGCCTCTTCGAATTTGGGCGACTTGCCTCCCCCACCCTTGCCGGGGTACTGCTGCGAGCCAAGGACGATGGTTTCGGAGCCGTTGGTTTTGTTGATGCGGTCGACCACCTCGTCAAGCTTTTTTATTTTCTGGAAACGGTCGGCATCGAAGTCGAGGAAATTGGTCTGGATGCCGGGACCGGAGTCGATGGTCATGATGATGACGCCGGCACGCTTGTAGCAGAATCCCGGGCGGAAGATTTGTTGGGCACACTGAGCGGCGGCCTTGACGATGTCGATGGAGTTGGCCGTGGGGGTGAGGAACCGATGTTCGCCGTAGTTGCTGCACTGGGGAAGGTCCTCGCGGAAGGGGTTGGTGGACATGAACACCGCCACCACGGAGGCCACGGTGCCCTGGCGGCGGAGTTTCTCGGCACAGCGGGCGGCATAGTTGGAGATGTGGGTGCGGAGGGTGTCGAAGTCGGACAGCATGCCGTTGAAGCTGCGGCTGACGCAGATGCTTTTCTTCTTGGCCATGGCCTCGTTGGGGACGCAGTCGTTGCCGCAGAGCTCGCGCCAGGTGCGCAGGAGGACCACATTGTTGAAGTTGGCGTTGACGGCCTCGGCACTCATGGCGGCGAAGTCGCCTGCCGTGCGGATGCCCAGACGCTGCAGCCGGTCGGCATAGCGGCGGCCGATGCCCCAGACCTCGTGGATGTCGTAGAGCGAGAGGGCTTTGCGTCGTTTGGCATCGGAGTCGATAAGGCAGCAGTGGTTGTAGCCTTTGTAGTGCTTGGCGAAATGGGAGGCCATCTTGGCAAGGGTCTTGTTGGGTGCGATGCCGATGCTGACGGGTATGCCGACGTTGTGGCGGATGGTGCGATGGAGCCGCTCGCCCCAGGCCTTGAGGTCGACGGACTCCATGCCGTGGAGGATGAGGAAGGCCTCGTCGATGGAGTAGCGGAAATACTCGGGGGCCTCCTGAGCCAGGATGGTCATGACGCGGCCCGTGAGGTCGCCGTAGAGCTCGTAGTTGCTGGAGAAGACGGCAATCTTCTGGTCGGGGAAGAGGCTGCTGAGCTGGTAGTAGGGGGTGCCGGCCTTGATGCCCATCTGCTTGGCCTCGTTGGAGCGTGCGACCACACAGCCGTCGTTGTTGCTCAGAACAACGACGGGCTTACCCTCCAGGTCGGGGCGGAAGACACGCTCGCAGGAGACGTAGCAGTTGTCGCAGTCGACGATGGCATACATGGACTAGGAGTGTTAGGTGCGGTTACTTCAGCTTGGAGTATACTTGGTCGTCGACGGCCTCCAGCCACTCGTTGGTGGGGTTGGGACCGGTGGTGACATGGGCGGTGACGTGCTGGAACCAGCTGTCCTGCTGTGCGCCGTGCCAGTGCTTGACCTCGGCGGGGATGTCGATGACCATGCCGGGCAGCAGCTCGATGGGTTCTTTGCCCCACTCCTGGTACCAGCCGCGGCCGCTGACGCAGATGAGTATCTGGTGGGCGTCGTGGTGGATGTGCCAGTTGTTGCGGCAGCCGGGCTCGAAGGTGACGTTGGTCAGCGGCAGCACACCGGCATCGCCGGCGGCGAGGTTGGCGGGCTGGAGGGGTGCCAGATAGCTGTTGCCGATAAAGTATTGGGCATAGCCGTCATTGGGGTTGCCCTGGGGCCAGCTGCCGGCCATGGCGTCGGCGGCGCAGTCCACCTGCGAGAGCCCCTGCTGGCGGAGGAACGCCATGAGCTCGTCCACGGCCTCCTGGCTGTTGCCCATATTGACGGCACCGCGCTGGTGGGCGGCCAGCTGGGGTTCCACCCCTTTGAGGCTGGCCAAGGCCGCCACGGTGACTAACTCGCGGTCGGCGGGCGAGAGCTGGTCACCGGCAAAGATGTCGCCAAAGAGGTGCGACTTGAGGTAGTAGTTGTCCTGCGGACAGAAAGCATAGTCGAAAGGCTGGCCGCTGAGGCGGGTCTGCATGTCGGTGCCGAAGGTCAGGGCGGCGCGGGCATCGTCCCAGAGGGCCGGACGGGTCCAGGGTTTGCCCTCCTGCCACTGGGGCTTAGGGTTGACGAGGACCTTCTGCAGCACCCCCAGGGCGTTGAGCGAGCGGGGGAAGCCGGTGTAGGCATAGAGCTGCGAGAAAGCCTCTTTGAGTTCGTTGACGGTCACGCCGTGGTCGAGGGCGTCGACGATGGCGGGCTGGAGGCGGGTAAGGTCACCCTGGGCCTCCAGGCTGGCGCAAGTGGCCAGGGCCTTCTGCCGTTGGGTGAGATGTTGGGCGGAAAGAGTGGTAGACATCATAAGTGTGATTAGAAAAAATGTAATTGTTTGTAATTTGTTATACATGATTATTTTCTTTTAAAGTTCGTGATTATGGATGGTGTAGATGACCACGCCCCAGACCTCGAAATCGTCGTCGGGGCTGATGCGGATGGTGGGATAGGCCTCGTTGGCAGGTCGGAGCTGGATGTAGCCGTCGTTGCGGTGAGAGAGGTCGAGGAACTTGATGGTGAACTCGTTGTTGACATAGGCCACGACGATGCTGCCGTCGTGGGGCTCGCGGGAGCGGTCGATGACGGCAATGTCGCCGTCGTTGATGCCGGCCCCGATCATCGAGTCGCCTTTCACGCGCCCATAGAAGGTGGACTCGGGGTGCTTGACAAGGTCGCGGTTGAAGTCGAGGCTTTCATGCAGATACTCCTCGGCCGGGCTGGGGAAGCCGGCGCGGAGTTCGGGGGCCAGCTGCAGCTGGAGGCGGGAGGCGAAAGTGCCTTGCAGTAGTTCTATACTTTTCATGGCGGAGGATGCGGACTATAAGTGCTGTTTTTTTCTGTTATGTAACGGCTAATAAATAAGTTGTAACGATAAGGGTTCGGAGAGCCTTACTTTCCTTGCCCCGCACGCAAAGTGGTGGCATTGGCTATTAGGTCATTAGCGTTTCTAAGGGATGCGCTCTCAATAGTTATCATTGTTTCACCTTATTTATTACACCTCCACAATAACGACAGAATGGAGATTTTATGATACGGCACAGTGAAAAATCACTACAAATAATGATTCCGTATTATATAAAAAGATTATATTTTTGCAGCACAAAATAGACCTCTAACATTTATTGAATAGGCTATATAACAACTAATTAAACTAAAAAACAATTGAATTATGACGCTGAAAGAACTACAAATTGGACAGTCGGCACGGGTGACCGCGGTGCGCGGCACGGGTGCCAACCGACAGCATATACTGGACATGGGCGTGATACCCGGCGTGATTGTCAAGCTGGTGAAAGTGGCCCCGATGGGAGACCCCATGGAGCTGCAGGTGCACGGCTATGCCCTGGCCCTGCGCATGGCGGATGCCGCCATGATAGACGTGGTGGAGACTGACGACAGGGACGATGCCGACACCTGGCACACCGGCGACAACTCGCGCGAAGAGCGCAATATCCCCTACATCGCCAACCTGCCCGACCACAACCCCCACCCCGGCATCGGCGAGGACGACGACCTGCACCGGTCGTCTAAGAGCAGACGCGAGCACCAGGCCAAGGCCCTGCCCGACGACCAGCGGCTGTCCTTCGCCCTGGCGGGACAGCAGAACTGCGGCAAGACCACCCTCTTCAACCGCCTCACCGGGGCCAGGCAGCATGTGGGCAATTTCCCCGGCGTGACCGTGGACCGCAAGGAGGGCATCATCATCGGGCACGACAACACGGCCGTGACCGACCTGCCCGGTATCTACAGCCTCTCCACCTACACCGACGAGGAGATTGTCAGCCGCGAGTTTATCTTGGAACAGCACCCCCAAGGCATCATCAACATAGTGGATGCCGGCAACATAGAGCGCAACCTATACCTGACCATGCAGCTGATGGAGCTGGACACCCCCATGGTGCTGGCCCTGAACATGATGGACGAGATGCGCAACAACGGGGGCACGGTGCGTGTGAACGAGATGGAGCGCATACTGGGCATTCCCGTGCTGCCCATCTCGGCTGCCAAGAACGAAGGCATCGACGAGCTGGTGGAGCATGCCCTGCACGTGGCAAAATACCAGGAGCGGCCCCTGCGGCAGGACTTTTGCGACAAGGACGACCACGGCGGAGCCGTGCACCGCTGCCTGCACAGCATCATGCACCTGATAGAAGACCACGCCGTGGCAGCAGGCATTCCGCTGCGCTTTGCCGCCACCAAGGTAGTGGAGGGCGACCAACAAGTGCTGGAGGCACTGAAGCTGGACCAGAAGGAGCTGGAGGCCATCGAGGGCATCGTGCAGGAGATGGAGCAGAGCCGCGGGCTGGACCGCGCCGCCGCCATCGCCGACATGCGCTTCAGCTTCATCCGCCGCCTGTGCCGCCAGACCGTGGTCAAGCCCCGCGAGAGCAAGGAGTATCTGCGCAGCCGCAAAATAGACCGGGTGCTGACAGGCCGATGGACGGCACTGCCTATCTTCGTAGTGGTGATGGCTGCGGTCATCTACCTCTCTATCGAGCTGTTGGGCGGCCCCCTGCAGGGACTGCTGGAGTCGTTTTTTGCGTGGCTGGGCGTGGTCAGCGCCAATGCCATGAGCCGCTGGGGCGTGTCCGACGTGGTACAGTCGCTGGTGGTGGACGGCGTCATCAGCGGCGTGGGGGCTGTGGCCAGCTTCGTGCCCATCATCATCCTGCTCTTCTTCTTCCTGAGTCTGCTGGAGGACAGCGGATATATGGCCCGCGTGGCTTTTGTGACGGACAAGCTGCTGCGCCGTGTGGGACTGTCGGGTCGCAGCATCGTGCCACTGCTGGTGGGCTTCGGTTGCTCGGTGCCCGCCATCATGTCGTCGCGCACCCTCTCGTCGCGCCGCGACCGTAAGCTGACGGTGATGCTCATCCCCTTTATGAGTTGCTCTGCCAAGATACCCATCTATGGTTTCTTTGCCGCCAATTTCTTCCCCGAAAACAGCTGGATGGTGACCCTGGGAATGTATCTGCTGGGCATTCTGGTGGGCGTAGCGGTGGCACTGGTGTGCAAGCATATCGGCACAAAGAGCGAGGCGGCGCCCTTTGTCATGGAGCTGCCCAACTACCGCATGCCGGGTGCCAAGAACGTGGGGCACCTGCTGTGGGACAAGACCAAAGACTTCCTGCAACGCGCCTTCACCATCATCTTCCTGGCCACCATCGTCATCTGGTTCTTACAGAAGTTCGACTTCCACTTCCGCGTGGTGGAGAACGGCGTGGGCAGTATGCTGGCCTCGATAGCAGGGGTCATAGCCCCCATCTTCCGCCCCATGGGACTGGACAACTGGCAGGTGGTCACCGCCCTGGTGAGTGGCTTCATGGCCAAGGAAAGCGTGGTGATGACCCTTGAAGTGCTGGATGCGGTAAGCGTGGTCACCATCCTGACAGCCATACCGTTGGTGGTGTTCAGCCTGCTGTATACCCCCTGTGTGGCAGCCATTGCCACGGTCAAACGCGAACAGGGCACCCGCATGGCACTGTTCATGGTGGTGTTCCAGTGCGTGGTGGCCTGGGTGGTAAGCTATGTGGCCTACCTGATAGCATCGATTTTTTTCTGAATTGAGAGTTGAGAGTGGAGAGTTGAGAGTTGAGAGTGGCCGCCAACTATTAACTCATAAACTATAAACTGAAAAGAGTGAATCTGGTTTCGTACATAATCCTGTTCTTGGTCCTGGCCCTGTGGGTCGGAGTGCTGGGCTATATGATCCACCGTGGGCGCAAGGCCAAGCAGGAGCCCGAGAAATGCGACGGCAGCTGCTGCTGTTGCGCCCTGCACGGCATGTGTGGCAAGGAGAAGTCCGTTCCCGATAAACCGAGAGTAGCGGGCAAATAGTTGACCTTTTGCACTATGCCGAGGCGAGAAAACTTCTGTTTCTAAGAAACGAACAACGCTATTTTTTTCATCTTCCCATCTGTAATCCCACAGATGCACCGCAATGAAGCAGCACAAACAATAGACTTGGAAGGCCAAAAAAAGTTTCAATTGCTTGTGTTCGTCAGAAAAATGTATTTTTCTTCCTGATATTCGTCCGAAAAAATGTATCTTTGCATCACGAATTCGTCCGAAAAAATGTAGTATGACACTATGGAAAGACTGATATACAACGATTTACTCAAATGGAAGAGTAAAAAACGTACCTTTGCAGAATCAAACAACAAATATTATTGTATATGAATAGTCTAAGATTATGGAAGTTAGCCGCGTTGCTGTTGGTCTGCGGCGCTGTGGTCACAGGGTGCAAGAAGGCAGATCAGGTGGCTCCCTTTGAGGCCGATGCCAGTAATTTCACCGTCATCACCGATGTGGTGCCTGATGCGATAATGGAAATCCGCTACTACAGCACCTACAACTTCGTAGGGACCCGCGTGGACGGCTACCTAGAGCCTATCGCCCTCATGACCCGACAGGCTGCCGACAGCCTGCGTGCCGTGAGCGACGACCTCAAACAGCAGGGCTACCGCCTGAAGATTTACGACGCCTACCGTCCGCAGATGGCCGTGGACCATTTCAAACGCTGGGCCGAGGACCTGAACGACACCGCCATGAAGCCCTATTTCTACCCCGATGTGGACAAGGCTGTGCTCTTCGAGCAGGGCTATATTGCCGCCAAGAGCGGCCACTCGCGCGGCTCGACGGTGGACCTGACCATCGTGGACATGGCCACAGGCAAGGAAGTGGACATGTGCGGCGTGTTTGACTGGTTCGGACCGGAAAGCCATCCCGACTGCGGCGGCAACCCCGAGACCATGGAGTACCGCCCCAACGACACCCTCACCGCCACGCAGTTCCACAACCGCATGATCCTGCGCACCGCCATGACGCGCCACGGTTTCAAGCCGCTGCCCGAGGAGTGGTGGCACTTCACGCTGGCAGGAGAGCCTTTCCCCGATACCTATTTTACCTTCCCGGTAAAGAGGTACTAATATGGCTTGGTACGGCTTTGGACACACTTGTTTGGAACAGTTAGAGGGGCTGCCATGGAGCATGGCGGCCTTTTTCTTTTATATGGCCGGCCAGGGATAGATTTGATAGAGGGGATAGAAGGGATAGATTTGATAGAAGGGATAGATTTGATGGGGGGGTGGAGGTGCTGTACATTTTTTTTGCATCGGCACATACTACAGACTGCCAAAGAACGTTATATAAAATTGTAGGTAAGACATTACCACGTACAAGATTCGATATTAACTTTTGAACATTGTCATTATACAAGATTCGATATTAACTTTTGAACATTGTCATTATACAAGATTCGATATTAACTTTTAAAATATTGTCATTATGATTATCACTACTACTCCTGCCATCGAAGGCCGCCAGATTGTGGAATACCACGGAGTTGTTTTTGGCGAAGTGATTACGGGTGTGAATTTTGTAAAGGATTTCTTTGCCGGGATCCGCAATATTGTAGGAGGCCGCTCAAGTTCCTACGAAGACGAACTGGGTGCCGCCCGCACCAAGGCGATGAACGAGATGGAACAGCGGGCCGCGCGAATGGGGGCCAACGCCGTGGTGGGGGTGCATGTGGACAGTGAGGTGATGGGCACCAACAACGGAATGCTGATGGTGACGGCATCGGGCACGGCAGTGACCATACGATAAAGGTAACCTCTAGAAAAGCCCTGCAAGGGCTTAAACAGATCTAGCCCAATGGCAACGCCTTGGGTAAATGATTGGGTTACAGATGATGCCCTGTAAGGGCAAAACATAAAAACGCACGATTTTTAGTACTCACATAAAAATACTAAACGACATAATACTTTGCAATTACATGAACTCAGTTAAAGAATATATCGAACAGCACAAAGACCGATTTGTCGAAGAGCTGTTCTCGCTGATACGCATTCCCTCCATCAGCTCGGAGAGCGAGCATAAGGGTGATATGGTACGGTGCGCCGAGCGTTGGTGCCAGCTGCTGAAAGAGGCTGGTGCAGACCAGGCCGAAATCATTTCCACCACGGGCAACCCGCTTGTATACGGCCAAAAACTCATCGACCCTGAGAAGAAAACCGTGTTGGTGTACGGCCACTACGACGTGATGCCCGTCATCCCCCTGGAGCTGTGGGAGACCGACCCCTTTGAGCCCGTCATCAAGGACGGCAAGATTTGGGCCCGTGGCGCCGACGACGACAAAGGGCAGAGCTTTATGCAGGCCAAGGCTTTTGAAACCATGGTGGCATTGGGCAAATTGCCCTGCAACGTGAAGTTCCTGCTGGAAGGTGAAGAAGAGATAGGCTCGCCGGCCCTGAAAGAATGGCTCAAAGCCCCCGAGCACAAAGAAAAGCTCAAAGCCGACGTGATACTGGTGAGCGACACCGACATGGTGAGCGCCGAAGTGCCCAGCATCACCACGGGGCTGCGCGGACTGGTGAAATTTGAGATGCGCATCACAGGCCCTGACCACGACCTGCACAGTGGAGACTTCGGCGGCACGGTTTCCAACCCCATCAACGTGCTGAGCGAGATGATAGGCACCGTACTGGACAAGAACGGCCACATCACCATCCCCGGTTTCTACGACGACGTGCTGGTGTGTGGCGACGAGGAACGCGCACTCATCAACAAGGCTCCGTTCAGCGACGAGGCCTATAAGAAAAGTGTGGGCGTGGAGGTGCTGCACGGCGAGGAGGGCTACACCACCCTCGAACGCATCGGCATCCGTCCCACCTTTGACGTATGCGGCATACAGGGTGGCTACAGCGGCGAAGGCTTTAAGACCATCATTCCCTCGGTGGCCTGGGCCAAGCTGTCGTTTCGCCTGGTGGCCAACCAAGACCCTGTGCGCATCGCCCGTCTGGTGGAAGACTATTTCCGCAGCATCTGCCCCGAAAGCGTGAAGATAGAGTTTACCTATTACGAGAAAGGCATGCCCTATGTCTGCCCCATCGACCTGCCGGAATACAAAGCGGCCGAAGAGGCCTTCATGGACACCTACGGCATGCAGCCCATCCCGGCCCACAGCGGCTGCTCCATCAGCATCGTGAGCGATTTCGAACAAGAGCTGGGACTGAAGAGCATCCTGCTGGGCTTTGGATTAGGAGCCGACAATATCCACGCCCCCAACGAGAACTACCGGCTGGACAGATTCTTCAAAGGCATAGAGACCGCCGTGGCATTCTTCCAACATTACGCACAATAGATACCCCCCATCGGCAGCGGCAGAAGATATCTATCTCATCTATCAAATCTACCCCCTCTATCAAATCTATCTCCTCCCCTGCCCCCCCCAAAAAAAGCAAAACTCAACAAAACACAACATATATGAAAGATGTAAAAGCATACATTGAAGCGAACAAAGATCGTTTCTTAGAAGAATTGTTTGACCTCATCCGCATTCCCTCCATCAGCGCCGAAAGCGAGCACAAGGCCGATATGATGCGCTGTGCCGAGAAATGGAGAGAGTATCTGCTGCAGGCCGGCTGCGACAAGGCAGAGGTGATGCCCACCGTTGGCAACCCCGTGGTGTATGGCGAGAAAATCATCGACCCCAAGAAACCCACTGTGCTGGTTTACGGCCACATGGACGTGATGCCCGTGGAGCCTCTGGCCGAATGGCGCACCACACCTTTTGAGCCTGTCATCAAGGACGGCAAGATCTGGGCCCGCGGCGCCGACGACGACAAGGGACAGAGCTTCATGCAGGCCAAAGCCTTCGAGTTTATGGTCAAGACCGGCCAGCTGCCCTGCAACGTGAAATTCATGATCGAAGGTGAGGAAGAGATAGGCTCCGGCAGCCTCTACGGCTTCTGCGAAGCCCATAAGGAGATGCTGAAAGCCGACGTCATCGTGGTGAGCGACACCAGCATGATAGCCCCCGACGTGCCCAGCATCACCAGCGGCCTGCGCGGCCTTTGCTACTGGGAAGTGGAGGTGACCGGTGCCAACCACGACCTGCACAGCGGTATCTATGGCGGTGCCGTGGCCAACCCCATCAACATCCTCTGCAAGATGATTGCCGGTCTGCACGACGAGAACAACCACATCACCATCCCCGGTTTCTACGACGATGTGCTGGTAATCAGCGATGAGGAACGCGCCCTCATGGCCCAGGCCCCCTTCGACGAAGAGGCCTATAAGAAAGAACTGGACATCAAGGCCGTGCATGGCGAGAAAGGCTTCACGACCAAAGAACGTACCGGCATCCGCCCCTGTCTGGATGTCTGCGGTATTTGGGGCGGCCACACCGGCGAAGGCTCCAAGACCGTGCTGCCCAGCAAGGCCTACGCCAAAATCAGCACCCGTCTGGTGGCCAACCAAGACTTCAACAAGATCAGCGAAATGTTCAAGAACTATTTTGAAAGCATCGCTCCCGACTGCGTGACCGTCAAGGTTACTCCCTGCCACGGTGGTGCCGCCTATGTGAGTCCGTTGGAGATGAAGGCCTACAAGGCTGCCGAAAAGGCCATGGAGACCACCTACGGCAAACGTCCCATCCCCACCCGCAGCGGCGGAAGCATCCCCATCATTGCCGGCTTTGAGAAAATCTTGGGCATCAAGAGCATTCTGATGGGCTTTGGCTTGGGCAGTGACGACATCCACGCTCCCAACGAGAATTACCCGCTGGAGCAGTTCTTCAAGGGTATCGAGACCATTCCCTATTTCTATGAGTATTTTGCTGAATAATAGGAGATTTTATACCTATATTTAGACTGATTATTTAGAATGAAGAAAATTGTAGTAATGGCTCTGTTGGGCCTGATGATGCTGCCTGTGATGGCACAGGTGCCGGCAGAAATAGCCAAGGCCTTTCCCAAAGCCCAGAGCATCAAGCAAGAGACAAAATGGACCGTGGTCTACGACGCTCAGAAAAAAGTGCTGGGCTATGCCGTCTACTCCAAACCTGCCAGCAACGGCATTAAGGGTTATGCCGGCGAGACCCCTCTCTTGGTGGCTTTGAACGCCAAAGAGCGCGTGCAGAGAGTGGTGCTGCTGGACAATCAGGAGACACCCCATTTCCTGCAAATGGTGATAGACGGTGGCCTGCTGGAGAGCTGGAACGGCATGAAGCCGAAGCGGGCTCGCAAACACGAAGTCGACGTGGTGAGCGGTGCCACCTACTCTTCGCGCAGCATCATCCAGAGTTTCCTAGCGGCCATCAAAAAGCTGTAACCGTAAAGGATTCTAAGCGTAGGTGCCTGGGTACGCGTGTGTCCGGGCACCTTTTTTCAATAATTTGACCATGTTCTATCTGAATATTTTTGACTCCATGGAGCAATGCACCCCAGAAGAGGTGCAGCGGCTGCTGCCCCTGGTGTCGGAACAACGACGACAGGAGGCATTGAAGTTCAAGCACCTGTTGGGACAGTACTGCTGTCTGAAGTCCTATGTGATGCTGCACGAAATGCTGGTGGAGCACGGACTGGTGGCGGAGTCATGCCGGCCGGAGTTTGAGCGCAACGCTCATGGAAAGCCTGAGCTGAAGGACATTCCGGGAGTCTATTTCAATCTGAGCCACACAAAGCTGGCCATAGCCGTGGCCATAGGCGACCACCCTGTGGGAGTGGATGTAGAAGGCTTTAAGCAACCGACAGAGAGACTGCTGCATTACACCATGAACGAAAAGGAGATAGAGCGGGTGCAGCAGGCGGATCATCCGGAACAGGCTTTCACCACGTTGTGGACACAGAAGGAAGCAGTATTTAAGTATACTGGCACCGGCATCAACAGCACTATCAAAGAACTGCTGACAGAGATACCACTGGGCGTGGTGATGGAGTCGAGCCTGAATCTTGAAAAAGGTTATGCCCTGACCCTGGTGAGGGTAGAGTAGTTGCCACGCATAGCCAGCATGCTATGGCAGCGCATACAAAAAAGGAGCCAACGACCACGATGGCTCCTTTTCTGTTTGGGGGTGTACGAAAGACCTACTGAGCGACGGTTTCTTCGACAGTGACTTCGGTACGCCTATTGGTGACAGAAGTGGCCGACGGGGTGTTGCCACGCTGCTGGGGCTGAGTGGTGACACGTTCGGCTTCGCCTTCGGGACGCACATTGTCGTTAGCTGTACGCTCACGGTTGCTGATGAAAAGCTGGACATTGCCAAGGTTCTGATAGGCTCCAAGCATGTCCATATAACCGATGCGGACCGTCACTTCGCCCTCTTTGGCCTTGGGGGTGAAAATATACTCACCGAATTTTTCGCCTTTGCGGAAAGCGCATAGGTCTTCGCTGACAACTTTGACAATAAGCTGCTTGTCCTGGATTTTGTCGACAGAGAACTTGATGACGTTGTCCTGTCCGTAAGAAAGATGTCGTTGCGACACATGGATGCGGTCGTTGGTCTGACTTTGGTTGAGCGGAGCACTGGAGGAGCTGAAGGTCACTTTGGTTTCGCCACTGATTCTGGAAGCGTCACGCGTGGCAGGCTGCTGGGCATTGGCTATAAGGCTGAGGCCGAGCACTGCGGAAAGGAATAATACTTTTTTCATGTTATTATGATAGTTTTATTGTTGTTAACGATGTGCTGACAAGTAACGACGGAGGCTGGGATTATTTGTTCATCACCAACCGGACAGAGTGGCCTGCGGCGCGTGCCGTGGTGTAGAAATCCAGTCCGGAAGACTGGAAATAGAGTTCGTAGGCCGAGTCGTCGGTATAGTAGGATGCTGTCCAGTAGCAGCCATAGGTGCCCACAAGGTTGACGTTGGTGCCGTCGCGGTAGCCGCCTGCAGGCAGAAAGACCGCTCCGGCAGACTGCATGAGGTTCCAGTCGCCAACAGTGTAAACGTTGGTTTGGAAACCTTCGATGCTGCCAGGGTTGAAGGTGACGTTGGCAGGGAGTTCCCACTTGTCTGGCAGAAGCACGATGCCGCCCATGTCGGTGCCGGCAGGCCCCACATTCTCGATGGTGGCCAAGGCACGATGGAGCGAGGCATCGCGGCGGTAATACAACAGATGCTGCCATTCTTGATAGGTCAGTGTGCGCCACTGCCCTACCTTGTTGCCACCATTGGAAATGGCATTGTGCTGTCCCCAGTCATACTCGGTTCCGGCGATATCGGCTTCGCCGGGTGCATAATGTGAGCTGGTGTCGTCTGTGGCATAGGGCATGAGGTCGTTATAGCCCGAAGTGCCCCAGCCAAAGAGGTCTATCCAGCGACTATTGGTGGTGTCTATCAGCACATTGCCTGTACCAATCACATCGTACTGGTTGCTGGCAAAGCGCCACTGGCGGGTAGTGGCTTGATACTGGAGATTGCCTTGGGCGAAGACCACGGTGACGGTGTCGGCAACGCTGTAGCGGGCATTGATGGCACCCACGGTGGGATAGAGCGGTTTTTCGACCACGGGTTCCTCAGGCTTGCAGGCGCAAAGAACCAACGTGGCTAGAAGTGGTAGGAAGGTGTATTCGATAGTATGTTTCATTATCTTATAACTTAACCTTTGTTTAACGACAAAAATAACTTTTTATTGTCCCAAACGGTTGTTTTAACAGCGTGCAGATTCCTCTGCCTGTTTTTGTACTGTAAGCAAGGGAAAGACTAGCGGATTACGGGATAATGAGCAGAACAAAGATTGCGGCAACATGACTTCGTCAACGCTTCGTCACAGCGTTGATTTTTCGTTTTGCCCATGACAATAATAGTGCAAATAAAGAGCAAGACGGTGTCGTGGCAACGACATTCGTACTAGGGGCCTTAGCAGCTCCTACTACAGCACAACGCGCAAAAAACATAGTGTATGACCCATGATGGGGCTGTATGATTGTTGGCCTGTCGTGGGCGCAAAATACTTATTTTTTTATTAATTCATTTTTTATTCGTATCTTTGCAACCTCAAAAAATGTACATTTATTAATACTAATTATTCATTATATGTATACGATATTGCATAAAGAGAAGCTCACCAGTAACGAGCTTTACTTGATGGAAATCAAGTCTCCCTGGATTGCCGAGAGCGGTAAACCCGGCCAATTTGTTATCGTTATTCCTGATGCCAAGGGCGAACGTGTGCCCCTGACCATCTGCGACATCGACAAAGAGAAAGAGAGTGTCACGATCGTTTACCAGGTTGTTGGTGACAGCACCCGCAAACTGGCTGAAATGAACGAAGGCGATGCCGTTTTTACCATTGTAGGCCCATTAGGTCGCCCCAGCGAGCTGCTGGAAGTCCCCGAGGACGAGCGTAAGAACCTCCACGTGCTCTTCGTGGCTGGCGGCGTGGGTACTGCCCCTGTCTATCCCCAGGCCAAATGGTGCCGCGAGCACGGCATTGCTTGCGACTGCGTGCTGGGTGCCCGCACCAAAGACCTCATTTTCTTCGAGGACAAGATGCGCAGCGTGGTCGACAACCTCTATCTGATGACCGATGACGGCTCCTATGGCGAGCATGGCCTGGTTACCAATAAGATCAAGTCTCTGGTTCAGGAAGACGGCAAAGTATACACCCACTGCGTGGCCATCGGCCCCATCCCCATGATGAAATTCACCTCCCTGCTGACCAAGGAGCTGAATCTGAAGACCATCGTCAGCATGAACTGCATGATGGTGGACGGCACCGGTATGTGCGGCGCCTGCCGCGTGACCGTGGGCGACAAGGTGAAATTCACCTGCGTCGATGGTCCCGAGTTTGACGGCCATCTGGTTGACTTCGACGAAGCCGGCCGCCGTCTGAAGAAACCCGATGCCAAGAAATACCGTATTGCCACTGCCGCTTCTGAAGGCGGTCCCGTCGACCACCGTTGCAACCTCACCGATGCCGTGGAGACCGAGATAGCCAAGGCCACCAAGCGCGAGAAACCCGAGGAGCAAGACCCCATGGTGCGTGCCACCAACTTCGAGGAGGTCTCCTATGGCTTCACCGAGACCCAGGCCGTTGCCGAGGCCAAACGCTGCCTCCACTGCAAGAAACCCATGTGCCGCACCAAATGCCCCGTGAGCATCGATATTCCCTCATTCATCGCTGCCGTTGCCGAGAAAGACTTCCGCAAGGCCGGTGCCATCATCGCCCAGGATTCTTCCTTGCCCGCCGTGTGCGGTCGTGTGTGCCCCCAGGAGAACCAGTGCGAAGGCAAATGTATCCTTGGCGTGAAGGGCGAGCCTATCGCCATTGGAGCCCTGGAGCGCTTCGTGGCTGACTGGAACCGCGAGCACAAGGACAACAAACCCGTCGAGAAACCTGCCAGCAATGGTGTTAAGGTTGCCATCATCGGTTCCGGTCCTACCGGTCTGACCTGTGCCGGCGACCTCGCCAAGATGGGCTACGATGTGACCATCTTCGAGGCCCTGCACCACGCCGGCGGCGTGCTCGTCTACGGTATCCCCGAATTCCGTCTGCCCAAGCAGAAAGTGGTGGAGCCCGAGATTGAGAACCTCAAGAAACTGGGTGTGAAGATCGAGACCAACGTCATCGTTGGCAAGAGCGTCACCATCGACCAGCTCTTCGACGAGCACGGCTTCAAAGCCATCTATATCGGCAGTGGTGCCGGTCTGCCCAAGTTCATGGGCGTGCCCGGTGAGACCCTCGTAGGCGTTATCTCCGCCAACGAGCTGCTGACCCGCACCAACCTCATGCACGGCTACGACGAGAGCTATGCCACTCCTATCGTTCTCGGCAAGAGAGTTGCCGTCATCGGTGGTGGTAACGTGGCCATGGATGCTGCCCGTACGGCCAAACGTCTCGGCAGCGAGGTCCATGTCATCTATCGTCGTGACCAGGCCAACATGCCTGCCCGTCGCGAAGAGGTGCACCACGCCATGGAAGAGGGCATCGAGTTCAACTTCCTCACCAACCCCACTGCTTTCATTGGTGACGAGAACGGCAATGTGGCCGCTATGCGTTGCGTGAAGATGCAGCTGGGCGAACCCGATGAGAAGGGCCGTCAGAAGACCAGCACCATCGAGGGTAGCGAGTTTGAGATTCCTATCGACACCGTCGTCGTGGCTTTGGGTACCAGCCCCAACCCCCTCATCAAGAGCACCACTCCTGGTCTGGAGACCGAAAGCTTTGGCGGCTTGAAGATCAACGACCACACGATGACCACCCGCGATGGCGTATTCGCTGGCGGCGATGCCGTTAGCGGTGCTGCCACCGTCATTCTGGCCATGGGTGCCGGCCGTGCCGCTGCCAAGGGCATCGACGAGTACCTCCAAGCTCACAAATAATCGTTACAGAAATACACTACCTGTAATAAAGAGGGTGTCCTGTTAGGGCACCCTCTTATTTATTAGCTCCGTGCAGCAGATCTGATTCTCACTTTCCATCGGCACAATACCGAGCAAAGCCCCTCCGTCGCTCTCGTGTATAGTACCAATCTTTCTTTTTGTCGCTGCTATTCTCCTTGACACTTGGTGTCACTATCGAAAGACAACAGGAGTTTCTTCATTCCGGGAAGCTGTATTGCACAGTTTTCACTGACACCCACACTGCTAAACTATAGGATTCAGCCTCTTCGTGGCTGTTGAAAAACTAGTCAAACATAGACTAGGAGCCATTACACCAAATTCGCAGTAATGGCATCGGGCAAAACCACACTGAATTCATGGATGTCACAATCGGCATAAGGTGCGGAATAAGAAAGTGCGGGATGCAAAGAGTGATAACTGGCATTCAAAAAAATAAAGGGCTACCCAGAGGAAAGCCCTTACATCACTTTATTGACATTAAAAATATGATTCCTTTAGATGTATAATTGCCTGTATTATTTAGATGGTTTGGCATCAAAACCAGATTTCTTCTCCATCTTTGGTTTTTGATCTTTGCCATGCATTTGCTTCTGTCGCTCTTTTTCTAAAGAATTGCGGAACTCTTTGAGCTGTTCAGGAGTGAGGACTTCGTCGATTTGGAGACGGCAGCGATACATTTCCTTGGAGATTTCTGCCATTATCTGACTCTCGCGGTCGAAAAGAGGGAAAAGGATGGCGGACTGGTCTCCCTCCTTGGAATTGAGACCACCAATCTGTCTGCGGATTGCATGCAGCTCGTTTTTCAGCTTGGAAACCTCTTTTTTAGTTTTTTCGGTAATATTCTCTATCCGATTTTTTTGTATGGCAGTGAGGTTGCTCACCATTTTTTCCACCTTCGGAATTTCGTCCTTTGGCATAGGACCGCGGAACGGTTTTGACTGTTGCGCAAAGACCATTACTGGAAAAAGGAAAGCAAAAAGGAGTGCCAAAGTGTTTTTCATAAGTCGTATTCTTATAGTTTCAAAGAGGACAATGATAGCAAATTAGTTTAACAATGCATCAACGAGGTAGGCCTCATAGCAGGTGTTGTTGTCGGCATAGTTTGCATGATAGTCATACACGGCTGCCAGGTCGTCAGCTATTTGAGCAGAATCATAAGTGCGGGTGTACATGGATGCAAACCTAATTCCTACTGCGAAAACCGCACATGCGGCCACCACGGCCGATACTCTCTTGAATCCCCATTTGGGTTTGGGAGGTTCTGCCACCAGCAGAGGTTTCTTTTTCACCTCAGCCATAACGGCCTGGATGACATCCACCTTGCCGGGATACCTTAACTCACGGAGTTGTTGTATAAACATGTCGTCAGTCATAATTAGTAATTATATTTTTTCTCCATTTACAATTGTTTTCTTAGCTTTTCAGCCTTCGTAGGACAGCATTTTTTTCAAGTTCTTGCGGGCTCGGAAAATCAGAGATTCTACCTTGGCCACAGAACATTGCATCACATCGGCAATATCGTTATAAGAGAAATCGTTGAAGGTATAGAGCACCAAAGCAGTGCGTTGTTCGGAGTGGAGGCGACCGATAGCAGCATATAGAGTGCGGTAGCGTTCGTCCTGCACGATGGCTTGCTCGACGTTGTTGTCGTCGGAGGCTATCTCCGGAGCATTGGAATCGTCCTGGGAGGTCACCCAACGCGAGTTATGCTTGATTTCCTTACAAACCACATTGACTGTGAGGCGATAAATAAAAGTACTCAGTTTCGACTGGAACTTGAATCGGGGCAAGGCATAATAGAGCTCGACAAACACTTGCTGCGTCATCTCGGCTACATCAATCTTTGGCCCTCCTATTTTGAAACACAGGTTGGCAACGATGTCCTGATACTCGCGGACTATCTCTTCGTACCGATTGACGTTTCCTGCCAGTATGTCATTTATGACAACCTCTTCATTCATTGTCGGAACTATTATTATGTACAGAATTTGCAATTTTTATTGCAAAAATAGGATTATTATTTTTATTGGTTCTCTGCATTTTATTATCATTATCCCCCAATGTGCCTATTAGGACAGGTATAAACGAATGTCTACTTATATTTAAAATCCTCTATTTCGCGGCGGTCGCGCTTGGTGGGACGCCCCGAACCGCGGTCGCGTTTTTCGAAAGAATATTGTCTGATGAACTGGATGCGGTCATATTCTTCTTGGGGAGTGCGATCTATCATGTAGTTCTCCACCAGCTTGGCCCCTACCCTGTTGCCGAGGAGTTCCTTCACCTCGATCACTTTGTGGAGTTGTTCGATGGTCAACTCATAGACCTCTCCGACCTTTATCTCGTGCGAGGGCTTTAGGGGTTGCCCATTCATGCGGATATGACCGGTGCGGCATGCATCAGTAGCAAGGCTGCGCGTCTTATACAGACGCACAGCCCACAGATATTTATCTAAACGAATAGCTTCCAATATTCTTCTTGTATTGTTTTATGTTTGAGTGTGTTATTAGTTTGTTCTAAAGTCGTAGGTGATTGTGCCGGTCTGCACTTCTGGAGCATCCTCCTTGGCACTGAATTTGGCCTTGCGGGCAGCTGCCTTGGCTTGGTTGACATATCCGGCATCCGTCAGGGTGGAGCCTTTCTCGGGGGCCGACACCTGCGTGACATTTCCCGCACGGTCAACCCATATCTTCACCACCACTTTGCCTTGTTTGTTGGTTCCTCCTTGGGGCGAAGGAAGAGCTTTGGCACTTCGGCCGCTCAGGCTGAAGCCTGCACCGCCTTTGCCGGGTGTTCCGTCGTAACGGTTGCTGTTGGGGTCGCCACCAGCCTTGCCTTGGTTGCCGGAGCCGCTAGTGATGCCTTCGCTGCCGCCCTTCTGGCTACCGGTGGCCCTATTGCTTCTGTTGAAGAGGGCTTTGGTGTTGATCTCGGGTTCCTTGGGAGGCTCGGGCTGGGTGGTGGTAGGCGTTTCGTTGACGGTCTTGGCCTTGGCAGGATTGTCAGAACTGTACATAGGCACGGTGGCCTCTGTCTTCTGAGTGCTGATCTGCTCTGTGGCCGCTGCCGGACGGGGTGCGCTGGAGGCCGGACTGGGACTGGGCTGGGGATTGTCGCCCGAGCCGAAGTCGCTGTTGCCCAAATTGACCTCTACGCCCTCTTCGGGTATGGGAGGGTCGGGGGGATCGTAGCCGAAAGCTAGGCAGATGACCATAATGAGCCCCAACACCAAAGCGGTTGTGCCAGCAGATATGATTTTATTTTTACTCTCTTGGTCTAACATAGTCTATTTATTTTAGTTTTCAGAGGTCATTCCGATGAAGTATAGTCGTTATAAGTAACTTAAAAAGTGTAGATTTATTGTGTGAAGAATCTTTTATACCTCTAAAACTTCAAAACCACATTAAGTTATCCACCTCTACTTCTTTGGCGATGTGGCCAAAATGACCTTGTGTTTGGAGCCTGTCTGGTCGTTGATGGCGTTGACGGCATCTATCACGTTGACCACATACTGCACAGGCACGGTCTTGTCGGCTCTCAGCACCACGCTGGCTTCGGGCTCGCTGCCGATGCCGGCAGCAATGAGCGGTTGCAGACCCTCGATATCGGTTGGGTTGTCGCCCACCTGGAAGTTGTAGTTCTCATCGATGTAGACCGTAACGGTCTGCTTGGCCATGGTCTTGCTGCCACTCTCGGGAAGGAGCAGTTTGACGGCATTGGGACTGATGAGAGTGGATGTCATCATGAAGAAGACCAACAGCAGGAACACTAAATCCGACATGGTGGAGTTGTTGCTCTCGATGTTTATTCTATTTCTTGTCTCAATCATTGTTGTGTTCTTTTAAGTAAAATAACCAACTGAGCCTTAGGCTCTTCATTTGATATATCAAGCGGGTTCGTGAAGCAGATCCATGAACTCGGAGGCACGGACCTCTATATCGAGGACCACCTTATTGATGCGGGTGACCAAGATATTGTACAAGAAATAGCAGATAATGCCAACGATAAGACCGCCGATGGTGGTGACCATAGCCTGATACATACCGGTGGCAAGGGTGTTGATTTCGATGTTGTTGCCGGCGTGGGCCATGTCCTGGAAGCAGGTGACCATGCCGGTGACGGTACCAAGGAAACCAATCATGGGTCCGAGAGAAGCCACAGTGGCTACCAAAGAGACACGTTTCTCCAAACGTGCAACTTCGAGCTTGCCTTCGTTTTCGATGGCGGCCTGAATGTCGCTCAACGGGCGGCCCAGACGGGAGAGGCCTTTGTCAATCATACGGGCCAACGGACTGTTGGTCTGTTTGGAGAGAGCTCTGGCACCATCGACGTCGCCTTTGTGGATATACTCGCGGATATTGTTCATGAAAAGGTCGTCTTCAGACTCATTGACAGCCTGACGTAGAGCCAGATAGCGTTCTACAGCAATATAGATGGCCAGTGCCAGCATAACCAGCAGCACCAACATAATCCAGCCACCGTTGAGAGCCATGTCCCAAAGGGAAATACGTGCGGTTTCGGCTGTTTCTACTGCAGCCATTGTGTCAACGGCAGTCTGCATGTCGGACATACCGTCCTGAATCATTAAGATAGGGTTCATCATTGTGTTTGTTGTGTTTATTTATTTTCAAAAAGTAAGTGACAAATTAACTGAGGGCGCAAAACCTATTCGGCTACTATAGTCCGGAGCAACGGAAGGAACAATATGCATGGTGAGGTCATCACTGACATTGAAGTCATAAAGATGACCAAACACGTAGGCATCTAGCAGATTGAGTCCGTAGACCGCCACAGTGATAAGCGCAAACCGTTGAAAATTCTTGTTGCTTGACTGATAGTAGTTGTATAGATAGTACCCCGAAATACCCTCGTAGCCAGATAATTCCGATGTGCCATTAGCACCTACGCGAAGATATTCTTTCTTGAACATCTTCATTTCGGTATAATAATTATAGGTGAAATAGCCTACGGTACCGAGGGCGGCATAGAAAATGGGTATCTTCCATGCCTGGCCATTGTATACTTGTCCTGCGCCCGGAACGAGGGACAGCAATAACGCCTTGGTGGGATTGTGGTCGGTCTTGGCCACGGTGGTGACAGCCGAGGGGCTGACAGAAACCAGCTCCTTGTCACTCTGAGCCTGCGCCATTAGGGTGGCGGCAAGCAACATTCCCAATATGAGCAGACGTTTGGACACGTTAAACTATTGTTTCGGCTCAAGGATGGAGCAACTTCATGATTCGCTCAAAGTCCTCGTCGTTGTTGAAATGAATCGTCATAGTGCCTTTGCCGCGGCGCGAACGTTTGATTTCAACCTCGGAGCTGAGCAGCTGACGCATCTGGGACTGGGCAGCGCTGTGGGTGGAAGGCAGCTCTTCTTTGCCGGCCAGACGCGGTTTTTTCTCGTTCTTGCCCGCCTTGACCAGTTGTTCGGTCTGGTGGACTGAGAGGTGGCGGTTGATGATGTCGTGCAGAATGGCCAGATGTTCTTCAGGCTCTTCTACATTGATAAGCGCGCGGGCATGGGCCATGCTTATCTGTCCTGAACTTAAGGCTATCTGTGTCTCAGCCGGGAGGTTGAGCAGACGCAGGTAGTTGGTGATGGTGGAGCGGTCCTTGCCCACACGCTGGCTGAGCTGCTCGTGGGTGAGCTGGCACTCTTCGATAAGAGCGTTGTAGGAGAGGGCTATCTCCATGGCGTTGAGGTTCTCACGCTGGATGTTCTCCACCAAGGCCATCTCCATCATCTGGCCGTCGGTGGCGATGCGGATATAGGCGGGGAGTTCTTTGAGGCCAGCCAGCTGCGATGCTCTGAAACGCCGTTCGCCGGCGATGAGCTGGTATTTGCCGTCGGGCATCCGACGGACGGTGATGGGGGTGATGACACCCTGCTCACGGATGGACTGAGCCAACTCTTCTAGGGCTGTCTGGTCAAATTCTTTACGGGGTTGGAATGGATTGGTCTCAATGTCGCTGATGGCCACCATGCTGATGGAAGCAGTGACATCCGACTCGGTGCCGTTGAGGGTATCTACATCGATATTGCCCAAGATGGCATCAAGTCCGCGACCAGGAGTTAGGGGTTTCTTTGCCATTGATTAATGCTTAATCTGGTTACGTTTGAGTATTTCGTTGGCGAGGTTGAGGTAGTTGTTGGCTCCGGGGCAGGTGACATCATACATGATAATGGATTTGCCATAGCTGGGAGCCTCGGCCAATTTAGTATTACGATAGATAAGGGTGTCGAAAACCAGGCGCTTGAAGTGTGAGCGCACATCCTCTACCACCTGCCGCGCCAGTCGGAGCCGGGAGTCGTACATGGTGATAAGCAGACCCTCAATCGTCAGCTTGGGATTGAGGCGGGTCTGGACGATGCGCACCGTGTTGAGCAGCTTGCCCAACCCCTCCAAGGCAAAGTATTCGCTTTGGATAGGTATGATAACCGAGTCGCTGGCCGTCAATGCGTTGACGGTGATAAGACCCAGCGAAGGGCTGCAGTCGATGATAATGAAGTCAAACTCGTCTCTGACCGTTTCGAGGGTACGACTGATGAAATATTCGCGGTTCTTCTCATTGACCAGCTCCACTTCGGCTCCCACCAAGTCTATACGCGTGGGCAATACCGATAGGTTGGGAGCATCGGCCTGCACTATGCAGTCATGTATGTCGGCCTGGCCGAGAAAGCACTCGTAGGCACTCTTTTCAAGCTCGTCGGTATTGATGCCGAGACCCGAAGAGGCATTGGCCTGAGGGTCGGCATCGACCAGAAGGACCTTATACTCCATCACCGCCAGAGCAGCACTGAGATTGACAGCCGTAGTGGTTTTGCCCACGCCACCTTTTTGATTGGCGATAGAGATAATCTTACCCATAATAAATAAGATTAGAATTTCAGGTCGATATCCTCTATGTCGATATGGCCGAGGCCATCACCGTTATTGCTGTGGAAATCGTTTTCAACCACCACGGGCTCGGGCTCGATGCCGGTCTCGATGAAGGAGAAGGCATTGGCCAAACCTTTCTGGAATTTCTCGAAATCCTCTTTGTAGAGGAAGATTTTGTTCTTGTCATAATAGAACTCGCCGGTGTTGTTGTCAAAGATGCGGCGGCTCTCGGTAATAGTGATAAATTTGTCACCTCCACGAGTTTCCTTCACGTCGAAAAAGTAGCGGCGCTTTCC
>CAMVMF010000047.1 GCA_947168515.1 uncultured Bacteroidales bacterium | reverse complement strand
CGGGAATACGGCAACGAGTATGCCCTCCGCGGCATGGGGCGTTCCTGCGATGTTGACGAACTGGGAGCCTCTTTCGTCACCATGCATGAGGGCCATCCCGTCCGTCTCAGCGACATAGCCGAAGTGCGGGTGGGCAATGCGCCAAAGATGGGCTACGCCTCCTGCAACGCCAAGCCTGCCATCATCCTGTCCATCTCCAAACAGCCCAATATCAACACGCTCCGTGTCACCGAGAATATCGAGGCCAATTTGCAGAATATAGCCAAGACCCTCCCTGCCGATGTGAAGATGAACACCCATATCTTCCGTCAGGCCGACTTCATCGAGTCCTCGGTGGGCAATGTGGGCAAGGCCTTGCTGGAGGGCGCGGTGTTCGTCATCATCGTGCTGTTTCTTTTCTTGGGCAGCTTCCGCACCACGCTGATCTCCATCATCTCCATCCCCCTGTCCCTGCTGGCCACGGTGCTGTGTCTCTATCTCCTGGGGTACGAAATCAACACCATGACGCTGGGAGGCATGTGTATCGCCATCGGGTCGCTGGTGGACGATGCCATCATCGACGTGGAGAATGTCTACAAGCGGCTACGACAAAACCACCAGCTGCCGCCCGAGCTGCGCGACACGGCCTACAATGTTGTTTTTCACGGCTCGTCCGAGATACGCAGTTCTATCATCCATGCCACCTTCATCGTGATGATTACCTTCGTACCGCTCTTCTTCCTGGGTGGTCTGGAGGGCCGTATGCTCAAGCCCCTGGGCATCGCATACCTCATCGCCCTCTTCATGTCGTTGTTGGTTGCCATGACCGTCACGCCGCTCCTGTGCAAACTACTCCTCTCCGACGAAGCCTACCTGAACCGTCGCCAAAAGGACAGCTGGCTGGCCACTTGGCTCTCTAAAGGCTACAGCCGCATGCTGCAATGGACGTTCGACCATCGCCGTCCGGTTGTTGTCTCCACCGTGGCCCTGCTTGTGGTGGCCATCGGCCTTATGTTCACCATGGGGCGCGATTTCCTGCCGCCTTTCAACGAAGGGTCGCTGACCATCGCGGCGGTTGCCAAACCCGGCATCTCGCTTGAAGAGAGCAACAAACTGGGCAATCTGCTGGAGCAGGAACTCCTTGCCATTCCCGAGGTGACCTCCACTTCGCGCCGCACAGGCCGTGGAGAGCTGGACGAACATTCCCAGGCCACCAACGGGGCCGAGATAGATGTCAATTTCCGACTCTCGGACCGCAGCAAAGAAGAGGTTATGGCCGACGTGCGCACTCACTTGGCCTCCATCCCGGGGGTCGTCACCAGTGTGGGGCAGCCCCTAGGCCATCGTATCGACCACATGGTCAGCGGCACCCAGGCCACCATAGCCATCAAAATCTTCGGCACCGACCTCAGCAGGCTCTTTATGCTGGGCAACCAAATCAAGGGAGCCGTGTCAGACATAGAAGGGCTGGTGGACGTGAATGTGGAACAGCAGACCGAAACGCCCCAACTGCAAGTAAGGGCCAACCGCCACATGCTGGCACAATACGGCATCACCATGGAACAGTTCAACCGCTTTGTGGCCACAGCTTTCAATGGCGAAAAGATTGGCGACGTGTATGAAGGCCAACGCAGTTTCGACCTGGTGCTCAAGCAGCGTTTTGCCAACGACACCCTCACCATCGAGGATGTCAAAGACGCCCTGATAGACACCTACGACGGCGGCAAAGTCCCGCTGGGAGTGGTGGCCGACGTGGTTTCGGTGGGTGGTCCCAACACCATTTCGCGTGAGAATGTGCAGCGCAAACTGGTTGTTTCGGCCAATGTGAGTGGGCGCGATGCCATCGGTGTGGTGGAGGAAATACAGAAGACCCTCGACAGCGAAATAGAGCTGCCCGAGGGCTACCGCATAGAGTATGGCGGACAGTTTGAGAGTGCCAAGAGTGCCACCCGCACCCTCATTCTGGTGTTCCTTGTGGCATTGATGGTCATCTATCTGTTGCTCTATACCGAGTTCAAGAGCCTCAGCCTCTCACTCATCGTTCTCATCAACCTCCCCCTGGCACTTATCGGTGGAGTGCTGGCCATCAAATTGGGCTCCAACACCCTCAGCACGCCTGCGCTCATAGGCTTCATCACCCTTTTCGGCATTGCCACCCGCAACGGCATACTGCTGGTGTCGCGCTACCAGACACTTTTCACCCAGCAAACGTCAGCCCGTCCCCGCGACCTCATCATGCAGGGGTCTTTGGACCGTTTCAATCCCATCCTCATGACCGCGCTGACAACTGCCCTCTCGTTAGTACCTATGATTTTGGCCGCCGACCATCCCGGCAACGAGATACAGGCCCCCATGGCTGTGGTTGTCTTGGGCGGACTGGTCACCTCCACGCTACTGAACATCTTTGTGGTGCCTGTCGTCTTTGAGTGGTACCACAATTGGCAGAACAAGAAAACCTCTAAAGCACAACCCCAATGAAACAGACCACCCTTTGCTACCTGGAACGGGGCAGCCAGTACTTGATGCTCCACCGTGTGAAAAAAGAAAACGATGCCAGCCACGACAAGTGGATTGGCGTGGGCGGCAAGTGCGAGCCGGACGAAAGTCCAGACGAGTGCATGCTCCGTGAGGTAAAGGAGGAAACAGGCCTAGATGTCCAGAAATGGCGTTATCGCGGCATCGTCACCTTCATCAGTGACGTATGGCCGTGCGAATACATGCATCTCTTCACCGCTTCGCAATGGAGCGGTGAGGAGATTGTTTGTGACGAGGGCGACCTTAAGTGGATTGACAAGCAACGCCTGTTTGACCTTACCCTTTGGGAGGGCGACAAGATATTTCTCCGGCTGCTGATGGATCCGGACCAGCCCTTCTTCTCCCTCAAGCTTGTATACCAAGGCGACGACCTAGTGGCAGCCAAACTCGACGGCCGTCCGTTGGTGTTGGAGGCATAGCCAACTGCACTTCTGCCCCGATCCAACCCAGCCCCTCTGCCGCCACCGTACTTGAGCGACAGTATGTGGTTTTGCGCCAATGATAAAGTATAGTCTTTCTTGCTAATCCCTACCGTTTTTGCCAAATTGTCATTCTTTATCTTCTCCCTTCTTTCCAATTCTTTCCAAATTGGAAAGAATTTTTGTTATTACCCTGTGGTGAGCACTAAAAAGCGTGCGTTTTATGTTGTGCCCTTACAGGGCGTCATTTGTAACCCACTCATTTACCCAAGGCGTTGCCATTGGGCTAGATCTGTTTAAGCCCTTTCAGGGCTTTTCTAGAGATTACCCTGTCTTTTCAAACGACTTTTTTCCGTGCTTTGGCACTCCTTTCCGCCCTAAAGCTCGCCTACCACGGCGACTACCTTGTTGCCGCCAAAACCGACGGCCGCCACCAAGGCTATCGGGTGTTTCTCCTGTCCTTTCTATCGATTGCTGCCAACATGCCTGGCAGCACCAGCAGCACCAGTAGCACGGTGGCCAGTGCCCCAATAGAAATGGCACTTACGATAGATGCAATGGTGGGGTCGGAAACTAGCACTGCCATGGCTCCCGGCACCAGTATCAGTATCAGGCCCGAGGTCAGTATGGTGTTGATGGTTCCGCGGTAGGACTCACGCAACGACTCTCCTATATCCAGGGTGGAGCGTTTCTCGCGGTAGTAGCTGGCAAAGAGGATGCCGTAGTCGATGGCGGCCCCCATCAGAATGCTTTGGACAATCAGGTATGCCAGATAGAGCAACGACCCGCCACCGATGGCGCTGACCGACACATCTACAAACACTCCCGTCATAACGGTTGCCACCAATATCAGAGCCACCAGCAGCGAGCGGAAAGTGAGCAACACTATTAGGAAGATGGCGGCTATGGTCAACACCGTCACCAAGGTCATCTCTTGCCGGAAACCAGACTTCATCTCGGACAGCATCACCGACTCGCCCACCGAATAGTATCCGTGGGGCAACGCCTTGTCGCACAGCCGCCGGTATTTGTCAAGGAAGGCGTATGTGGCTGCGCTCTCTCCGGGTAGCCCCGTCACCACCAAGGCAATAGAATGCCTGTCCGACCGCAGCATGCCGACCCCCTGGTCCAACATGCGGCGGATTTTGCCGAAGCCCTCTCTCATGTCAGGGGTGACAAAGTGGGCAAATCGCGGATCGTTGATAACCGAGTCTGCCAAAAAGTTCACCATGCCGCCCAAAGAGAGTTTCCAACCCTCGTCGTATTTTTTGATCCCCCCATAGTAGAGGTAGAGCAGCTCCATCAGCTCGCGCCCAACAGGCTCGCCCATGGCACTAAAGTTCGCTGCCATCTCGGCTGGGGTATAGCGTCGTCCACCATTCAACATTTCGTCCAGTAGTCCCAGGGGGTCTTCCTCGACGCTATCTGCGTCGGTGAGTTGCTGAACGTCCGGGGCATTTGATACCTGCGTAAGTGAATTATTGCTTTCCGGCGGAGCGGGACTAATGAATCCCTGCGATGCCGTGTCGCTGAATTGCGGAGTGGCGATGCTGTGTTCCGACCCACCATCGCCCAATCGATTATCGCCGTTTTGTATTGCCTTGTCTGCATTGCCCATTCCGCTCGTAGCCAAAGCCTTATCCATCGATGCCTCTAACGCCAACAGCTGTTCGCGCTGCTCGGTTTCAATCATGGCAGCCAATGCCTTCCGCTTGAGGATGTCGTGGGTGAGGAAGTGGACGAACTCCACGGGTGTCAGCGTGCCGTCCTTTTTCTTGGCCAGGCGATAGACCATCTTGGCCTGTCCGGCATCCATGCCCAAATAGGATGCCATCTGCTCATAAGGCATTGGCTTGGTCAGAAGTGCAATGTCGGTATAGGGCGAGTATGGTTCTGTGGCCTGCTCCTGAGCAGAGGCTTGTCCCACTGTAGTCCCATGATCTTCAAGACTATCCTGGGAATCTTGCCCCTCAGGCTCCACTGGCGTGATTTCCAACCCCTGGGCCAAGGCCTCCACCTCCATTTCGGTGCTGTCGGTGCTACGTTCCGCTTCGGCCTCGTCGTTCAGCTGGCGAAAGTCGTCCAGCAGGGCCATTTTCGCCCGCATATCGGGACTCATCTGGCTGGCAATGACAGACTGTGGATTGTCGGCCTGCTCCAAGACAAAGTTGGCCAGCTCGTCGAATCCCAGCCGTTGCACCTGCTTACCGTGGGCGGCATAGTACACCAGCCGTAGGACGTCTTCGGAAAGCATGTCCAGCTTGGCCCCAGCCGTCAGGCTGTCGGCCCCGGCAGCCATATTTCCCATTTGGCCCAGTTCACGTATAGCCGCCACCATTTGCGGCGCACTGTACTCCTTCTGCATCAGTGATGGGTAGGATAGCACCGACTCCACCTCTTTGCAGGCAGACAGCGAGTCCATGAGCGGCAGTATGGCGACCTCATCGGCATTGTCGTAGATGAGCACCACGGGATTCTTCTTGGGGAAATAGGGATTGATTTGTGATGCCTGGGTGTATTGGAAAGAAATAGGCGTCCTGTTATGCAAGACATAGGAACCCACCAGCAAGGCCACAAAGAGGACCGTCAGCGGTACCCGGTACCGCTGACTGAACCGCGCCAGCCGGTCGGTCGGGAAGCGGGGCGTAGGCTTGTGCGACCGCTCTATCCCCTTTTCGAACAGCAGGATGAGGGTGGGCAGCACCGTGAAGGTGCAAACAAGGCTACACAACACGCCCTTGCTGAGCACGATGCCTAGGTCGGCACCAATCTTCAGCTTCATGAACACCAGCATCATCAGTCCCACGATGGTGGTCAGGGCACTGCTGACGATAGTACCTGTCCCTCGGCGGATGGCACGATGCATGGCCACAAGGCTGTCCGAGCTTTGCTGCCGCTCTTGGCGAAAGCGGTTGATAAGGACAATGCTGTAGTCCATGGAGAGCACCAGCTGCAGAACAGCCACCAGGGAGTTGGTCGTGGCCGACACGCTGGGCAGCAGGGCATTGGTACCGATATTCAGTAGCACGGCAATGCCTGTGGAGACAAGAAAAAGCACCGGTTCCAACCATGACGCGCACATAGCAAAGAGCACGATCAACAACAACGCCATGGCACCCAGCAGCATAGTGGGGTCGGCAGTAGAACCATCTTGGGCTGTTTCCACAACAACAATCTTAGAGTTGCTCTGTCGAATCTCTTTGCCCAAGGCCACTTGGTCGATGTCTCCCGACACGCTAAGCTCGTAGAGGGTGTGCGCCCCATTCTCCTGCACCACCACATTGCTCACCTCGGGCAGCTTATGCAGCTGGTACTTCAAGTCTACCTTCTCCTGAGCCGACAGGCTGTCGGCCATCACCCGCACATCGCCACCCGCCATGGCCCCGCCAAGGTCAAATTCTGTGGTCAGCACATCGAGGCCGGCCTTCATGGGCGAGTCACTGGGTAAATATTTTGTCAAATCGGTATTGATGTTCACACGGAACATCAGCACGCCGCAGACAACAGCCAAAACCATTGTCAGCCCGAGGGCCCAATAGCGGTATTTCACGAGGAATTTGCTCATGTGGTCAATGCTAGAAGCTCTAATGAAAGCAGGATAGTAACGACCTTGGGGGCAGCCAGACAGAGAACATAATTCTTAACGACACTGCCTGAACCGCCAAAGAGTCTTACTCTCCCCTGCGATAGGTCTTGCTCCAGATTTCTTCTTCGTAAGAATTGTCAAAACAAATAATTACCTTTACCGTCACGTCATATCCGAGGTTGGGGTCAAGATTTTCGGTGATTTTATCATCTGCTATCTGGGACAATCTCAATGCCAACGAACGCACATCACTACGGGAGATGTCGGTCACCCTTACCGAATTGTCAGTAGGAGCATTATTCCAAAAGTTAGTAAAGGTACTGCGGAAAGTATTCTCAATGACTTCAGGAGTGGTATGTTTGGTCACCATATAGAGATTCCAAGAAACGACACAATCCACCGTGTCTTCATTTTTCTTACAACCCACTAGCGTCAGTGCCACCATTCCAACCACCAACAAGTATTTGATGTATTTCATAGCATCCATCTTTGTAATTTTAAAAAAAAATTCTGAACTCTGATTCCTGAGTTACGAGTGGCTTGCAACCCACCGTCACTCAGAGTTGCGACATTGCCTGCCATGTCATTGATGGAACGAGCATGCATCTGTTTTTAACTTTCGCAACGTTCAGAGTTCAGAATTCTAATTCCCTATAGGGCACGGGAACCACTTTGATTCTATATCATAATTATTCTAAGCCTAGCAATCTCAATCAATAAAATCAAAACAGTATCTTCGTATTAAAACAATCCGTCGAGTACTTTGTCGTCGACCAGGTTGGGCATGGTGACTTTGAGGTCGGGATTGGAGTCCATAGCGCGCTGGATGGCAAACATGGCGCCCTCGTTGCGGGCCCAGCTGCGGCGGCTGATGCCGTTGTTGACATCCCAATAGAGCATCAGGCGCAGACGACGGTCGCAGTCGGCAGAGCCGTCGAGGACCATGCCGAAACCACCGTTTATCACTTCGCCCCAGCCTACGCCGCCACCATTGTGGATGGACACCCAGGTGGCACCACGGAAGCTGTCGCCGATGACGTTCTGCACAGCCATGTCGGCACAACGGTTGGAGCCATCATAGATGTTGGAGGTCTCGCGGAAGGGGCTGTCGGTACCGGAGACATCGTGGTGGTCGCGGCCCAGCACGATGGGTGCGGAAATCTCGCCCTTGCGGATGGCTTCGTTGAAGCGGGCGGCAATCTTGGTGCGGCCTTCGCAGTCGGCATAGAGAATACGTGCCTGGCTGCCCACCACCAGGTGGTTCTCCTTGGCACCCTTAATCCACTGGATGTTGTCGTGCATCTGCTGCTGGATTTCGGCGGGAGCGGTGGCGGCTATCTCGGCCAGCACTTCCATGGCAATGTGGTCGCTCTTGTCGAGGTCCTCGGGCTTGCCGCTGGTGCATACCCAACGGAAGGGGCCGAAGCCATAGTCGAAGCACATGGGTCCCATGATGTCCTGAACGTAGGAGGGATAGCGGAAAGCGCTGTGGTCGGCATTCCAGATGTCGGCACCGGCACGGCTGCTCTCCAGCAGGAAGGCGTTGCCATAGTCGAAGAAATACATACCCTTGGCCGTGAGCTTGTTGATGGCGGCCACATGGCGGCGGAGGCTCTCCTGGACTTTCTCCTTGAAGAGTTCGGGCTTGTCGGCCATCATCACCTTGGCATCCTCAAAGGTGACACCTACGGGGTAGTAGCCACCGGCCCAAGGATTGTGGAGGGAGGTCTGGTCGCTGCCGAGGTCCACCTGGATGCCTTTCTCGGCGCAGTATTCCCAAAGGTCCACCACATTGCCTTGATATGCAAAGCTGCGGGCGATCTTCTGCTGGCGGGCTTTGTTGACAGCCACGAAGAGCTCGTCGAGGTCGGCATGGACTTCATCCACCCAGCCCTGGTCGAAACGTTTCTGAGTGGCGGCGGGGTTGATTTCGGCAGTGATGGAGACCACTCCGGCAATGTCACCAGCTTTGGGCTGGGCACCGCTCATGCCACCAAGGCCGGCGGTAATGAAGAGTTTGCCTGCCGTGCCGCCGCCCAGCTTACGGGCAGCATTGAGCACCGTGATGGTGGTGCCGTGCACGATACCCTGAGGGCCGATATACATATAGCTGCCGGCAGTCATCTGGCCGTACTGTGTCACGCCGAGGGCGTTGTAACGCTCCCAGTCGTCGGGTTTGCTGTAGTTGGGAATCATCATGCCGTTGGTGACCACCACGCGGGGGGCATCCTTGTGCGAGGGGAAGAGTCCCATGGGGTGACCGCTATACATGGCCAGGGTCTGCTCCTCGGTCATCTCGCTGAGGTACTTCATCACCAGGCGATACTGTGCCCAGTTCTGGAACACGGCACCGTTGCCGCCGTAGGTGATCAGCTCGTGGGGATGCTGGGCCACAGCGGGGTCGAGGTTGTTCTGAATCATCAGCATGATGGCGGCTGCCTGACGGCACTTGGCGGGGTACTCGTCAATGGGGCGTGCATACATAGGATAGGTAGGACGCAGACGGTACATATAGATGCGGCCATATTTGCGCAACTCCTCGGCAAATTCGGGAGCTAGCATGGCGTGGTCCTTGGGGTCGAAATAGCGGAGGGCGTTGCGGATAGCCAGCTTCTTTTCTGCCGGGGTGAGGATGTCCTTGCGCTTAGGTGCATGGTTGACGGTGGTGTCATAGGGTTGGGGTGCGGGCAGCGGATTGGGAATGCCGGCACGCAGTTCGTTTTGGAATTCTTCGAGTGTCATATTGTTATTGTTTATTATTAATCGGGACATATCAAGGACGCAGTCCTTGTAGGGTTCAATTATAGTACTACTGCAATGTCTTGATAGCTTCTTGGGCAGGCACTGTGTGTATGG
Source organism: uncultured Bacteroidales bacterium (assembly GCA_947168515.1). Classification (GTDB taxonomy): domain Bacteria; phylum Bacteroidota; class Bacteroidia; order Bacteroidales; family P3; genus Colimorpha. The sequence continues at coordinate 15,658 of CAMVMF010000047.1, read as the reverse complement.
TGCCGTCGGTGTGGCACACCACGATGTCCTGGCCACGCAATGCCTTTTCCTCCAGCATACGCCGCTCGGCAATGTGGAGGCCTTGCTGCAGCTTCTCAGCAATTTCTTCTATCTCTTTATCTGACATATTCTTTCATTTTATCAAACAGCCCTTCTTGCAGCACGGTGGTGGGCAGCGATTTGCCGCCATGGGCCACCTCAACGCGTGGGGTGTCGCTGTTGTCATAGACAAACCATGCGTCGACTGCGGGGGCATAGAGGTTAAACAGATTTTTGATTCCGGCCACATAGCGTCGGCGCGTAGTGGGGACAGGGATGTCATGTCCACCGTTACTGACCCGTTCGGCCACACGGCGCAACGCCAACTCAGGCGTCCGCAGCCAGAAAAACACCAATGTCACCACATATCCATTGGTCTGAGCCTGATGCACCAGATTGATGTACGACTTGGTGGCAAGGGTTGTCTCAATGGCAAAAGTTTCGTCGCGGCCGAGCAGTTCGCGTATGCGTTTCAACATCAGCCGTCCGGCCTCGATGGCCACATTGCCCGGATTGAATGGAGAAAGGCCATGGGCAATCTCATCGGCGTTAACGAACTCGCGGCATTGCAAAATATCAGGCAACACCGTATATGAAGCCGTAGTCTTTCCGGCCCCATTGCAACCGCCAATGATGTACAACTTTTTGTCCATTTCAAATTGCAAAAATACGAAGAATAATTGGAACAGCCAAAATTTTCTTTCTGGCTCGTTTCTTCGCAACAGCCCTTTTCAGAATTGATGTTAACTTCATGGCACAATAAAACAACAATAATTGCATTTCGACAAGAAACACTATCTATGGAACGACAAGAGATTCGCCGGGTGCAACGACTAGGCAGTTTCCAAAAGGTGTTACGACTATTGGAGAAAGCCGTGCGGTTAGTCAGCACCGAACGAATCGCCGGTGACGAACACTCCCTGATGCAAAACGGCCTAATACAGCGGTATGAGTTTTCAGTCGAATATGGGGTAGAAACCAAGAGACTGAACGAGGTCGTGAACCTCAATATAAATCGTTTCCCAGAAGACTTTATTTTTGTGCTAACAGCAGAGGAATGGCTTCATTTGAGATCGCAAATTGCGACCTCAAACACAGATAGCAGTTCTTTGAGGTCACATACAATTTTAGTGTAAATTGTCGAATTCACACAATCGGAATAAGACGAAAAATGCGCTTTCTTTCGACAAATCATTTCTTTTCGATTTGCGATGCAAAAAAACGACTTTTTTCTCATCCAGCAAGAAAAAAGTGGCACTATGGGATAAAAAACGCAGGGCAGTGGAATTGCCCACTGTCCTGCGGATGAATTATGAGTTGGGGATTATCTTGCTTAAAGAGTAATCTGCAGGCCCACTTCGAGGCGGGGGAGGTTGAGGTGGAAGGAGGTGGGCAAAGTGTCATCAATCTTTTCATCGCCCAGGATCAGTCCGGTCATACGATAGCGGGCATAGATGCCGATCCAGTCGTAGGTGAGGCGTGTGGAGAATCCCCAGTTGAAAAGATTGTTGTCGAGATTGCGTGGGCCACGAATCTCCAAATGGGCACTAGATGCATATTTATAAGTGTCGTAGCTGACGCTATATTTGTCCCATCCCAGGCTGCCGTAAACACCCAAATCCCAATGGATTCCGTTGGCAGCCAATCCGCCTGTGGGGGTAAAGCGTATACGTTGGAACAGTTCGGCGGCAAACTCGTTGTGACGGTATTGCTTCTTACCTACCCCATTTTGATTCAAGTCATAGAGCTGGTCTAATCGGTTGCTCTTGTCTGTGGCGTAGTTAAAGTTGCCCATGGCATACTCCACACCCAAGCCAATCTTATAACTCTTGGTGAAGGCATGCATCACACGGTAGCCGACATGGAAGGCTGGCGACCACAGGTTGACCACTTTTTCCTTGGACTGGGTGGGCACATTCAAGCCATACATTAGGAAGAAGCCTCCCTCCCACTCTGCATTCTTGCCCCACTTGGAGGGTTGCAGGTCGGCAGCCGTGCGGCTGTAATTATACCTGTTGGTCAGTTCCTCGCTCTCCGACTTGTATTCTGGACCAAAGGGGCGGCGCTCCCACTGCATGGCAAACTGGTCCTCCTTGCTCAGGCGGTAGGAGGCCGTGTAGCCATTATAGCTGACATTGAGGGTGCAGCTGTCCAAACTGCCTTTGTGGAATTGGATGATGTCACTGGGAACAATATTCTCAAATTCCGCACTCGAATACTTCACCAGCGTGCCGTCGGGGCGTTGCTTGTTGAAGAAAATGGTGGCCAGAGAGGCTTTCTCCAACAGCTGAATCTGCACAAACTCCTTGGTGTCGGTAATCTTGAAGGTAGGAGCCTTCTGGCTGGGGCCATTGACAAAATAGGAGGCCTGCGGCACACCGTAGCCCAAGGCGTAATCGTAATAGGGATAGAGGTCGGCGGACTTCTGAATCAGGTCCATCATCTCCATGGCTGTCTTGCCCTTGCACATCTGCCAGGCACAGGCGGCAAAACCAGCGGTGAGGGGACACGAGAACGAGGTGCCATAGACCCAGTTGGTCTTGCTGTCGCCACTGTTGGCCGCAGCCAAGGCGTGGCCATAGGCACTCACGTTGGGTTTCAAACGACCATCGGCCGAAGGACCGAAAGAGCTGAAGCTGATGTGGCGATAATGGACGTTGTCGGACTCGATGCCACCCACGCAGAGCACACTGTCGGCATCGGCAGGAGTGATGATGGTCTTCCACTGACGGCTGTCGGCCTCATTGCCGGCCGAGTTGACCACCAAGATGCCCTTGCGGGCAGCCAGATTGCCAGCCTTGGCCACATAGGAGGTGCCATCCATGTCGCGGGTGAAATAGCGTTCCTTGCCATAGCCCAGCGAGCTGCTGATGAGGTTGGCCCCGTGCTGGTCGGCACGTTCCATGGCCTGCATCCACCATACCTCTTCCTTGAAGGGCTCGGCTTCCACCTCGGTGCGGTAGAGCAGGAACTCTGCCCCCGTGGCCAAGCCCAACTGCTGGCCGTCGATGATGCCGGTGATGCAGGAAAGGGTGTTCAGGCCGTGGCTGTTCCATCCGTAGACATTAGCGGTCTTATTGGGGAAATTCCATGTATCCAAGATACGATGGCCTTCGCGCAGATGCTTGAACGCATCGTGTGTGTTGACGCGGGGAAAGCCGCCGTCCAACACAGCAATGCGGATGCCTTTGCCATCGATGCCCTTAGAACGGAACAACTCGCCCTGCATACGCACCAACTGGTCGGCCAACACGGGCTGCGCGCCCGCATCCAACACAGCAGGAGTTTCTACCGGCATGCTCGCACGGCAACCGGCAATCTGCATATCGCTGGCAATCATCTGTGTGCCACTGACGAAAGGCAACTGCTCTATGCGGTTGATTTGGTCAGGCTGCGCCATTACTGCGACGGCGTTCAACCAACGACTCTGTCCCACCTCCTCATTGGCGAGGGCACCAACTTGGCTGACATAGCTGCTGTTGAGCGGGAAATTGGTGATGTCGTAAAGGTCGGCACCATTGAGTTGATAACGTTCGATGGCCTTGGCATCGAAATAGCTGTATGGGTCGAAGGATACACCTTGTTTGTCGGTGAAAAACACCCAGTAGCACGATTGACCCATTGCTGGCAAAAAGCTAAGGACAATCAATAGCGTGACAACAATTTTTCTCATGGTTATTAATATTTATTGTAATACAGTATGTAATATTTCGTGTGATTTGAAATTACGGAATTCAGCCAAGTGGAGTTGGAAATAGTCCAGCAACCTATTGATTAATTCGGTACGCTGCTTCAGGGTGGTCAACGGTATCGGACCGCCTTCGTTGACTGCCTGCAGGTAGTAGTGAAGCAGCTGCGACGTAGCGGTGTCGAGGGTGTTCTCTCCGCTGAAGCGGTAACGGCCGTCAGGTAGGTCGAAGAGCGGTTCGCGCTGGCTGTAGTTGTCCAGCGGTTCTATGCCAAGATAGCGCGAGACTGTCAGCAAGAAGAGTATGGGCTGGTTGGAGAGATTTTTTCCCTTCTCTGCAAACTGGGAGCTGTTGACCACATAGTCGAACAGCTCTGGCATCGGTTCCTCCTCCCGCAGGGTCTTGTAAAGCAACTCGGTCATGAAAAAACGCAGCGCGTTGTGGACCGCCTCATCGCTCATATCTTCCATAATCTGCGGTACCTCGCGGACATGGGGGGCAATTTCTTTGAGGTAGTTGAGCTGGGTTTTGGGATTGTTGTATACCACAAGGTCCAGATAGCTCAGCGGCTGCAGCAAATTCTGCTTGGTGCGTCCGCCCCCCTTACGTACCCCTTTCAGTATGTAGGACCGCACTCCCAACTGACGGGTAAAGATCTTGGCAATAACCGAAGTCTCTTTATACTGCATCGTGTGCAGTACCAGTGCCGGGGTGGAGAGCGTGGGAGTCATGACTACCTTATTACTAATATTTTAGCAACCGAACGCATCTTGCCGACATTGTCGGAGGCAAAGACGTAATAGGTGCCGCTATCCACTCTGTCACCGTTGGAGGTCCTGCCGTTCCAAACAACCTGTCCACCTTGGGCGGTGGTAGCGTAGACCACATGACCGCGAGCGTCGGTGATGTGCACCAAGGCATCTCTGGTAAACCCTTTGACAGCGATGGGTCCGTCATATCCCGGACGCACAGGATTGGGGAAAGCATAGACCTTGGAGGCCGGCAGATGCTCCGCGGCTGTGGCCGTGGAACGGTAGCTTTGCAGGCCGTAGGCCGTACCTATATAAACCACGCCGGTCTCGGGATGGACAGCCACCGTGGCTATCTTGTCAGAATAGAGCGGGCTGTTGCCCGTAGTAAAATGCGCCAATTCTTCTAACCCATTGGCCGAAAGGAGGTAGAGCCCATTGTTGGAGGTACCCACCCACTTGCGATTGGCACCATCCACAGCCATGCAGGTGATGCCTTCATAGGCCATAAGGTACTCATATATGCCATCCTCGCTGAAAAGGATGTTGCTGCAATTGACCGGAGACAGCTCGCCATGGCCGCCATTGGCGAAGGCTCGGTAGCCATCATAGATGACCTTGATGCCTTTGTCGGTACCAAACCAGATGTCGCCCGAACGGTCCTGCACAAGACAGCTTACCGAATGGGTCTCCAACTTGCTACCTTGGTTGGGGTTGACAAAGGCCATTTTGCCGTCGCCGTCGTGGACATAGATGCGGTTGGCGCGACCGGCAAACCATTTGTAGCCGTTGATGCTGTCCCATATGATTTTGTCTATCTCCAACTGTTCGTTGCGCAAACCGCTGAACAATGCCGTTGTATTGAATGAGGCCCACGATCCGTCACGATAGCGCACCGCAAGACCATTGTCGACCAAAGAATTGGTCACCCACAGATTGCCCTCACCGTCATAGGCGAGTCCCGACACGCGAAGGTGCTTAAAATCTCCTGCCCGATAGGCTGTCAGGGCCCCGTCGGTATTGGTTTCGTCATAAAGCACCTGCGCCTCATCGTCCCTAATGTCCAGTACACCGAACCCCCATGAGGTAGCACTCACATGTTTTTTGTCCCGAGGGTCCACTGCCACATTCAGCACATCCATAAAACGGGTGGGTATACTGTCTCTTCCCACAGAGGTCCAGGCTTTGTCATCGTTATCATATATGGCCACATTGCCACTGATATTGGAACTCTCATAGGTAGGTTTCTTGCCTCCGGGGCAGACATAGAGCCTATCGCTAGTGGTGGTAAGACTGTATACATAGTCGTTCGTGTTGGGTCCTGCCGGAAGAGAGGAATAGCCCACCGTGTAGTCCTTTGGCATCCGCACGAGCCCTGCCCACACATGGCCTATCCACAAAGTTCCGTCGGCATCGATATCGGCATCCCATGCATCCATGCCGTAGGTAGGCAGAGAGGTGATGTCGGCCTCCAGCTGATAGTCGTCGTTGTAGATTTCTATATGGTTGCCATGATTCAACAGGATGTAGCCGTTGTGGCACCGCAGCGATGCCACAAAGCTCTTGCCCCAACTGTCCCAAGTGCCGTCAGACTGCTGATAAAAAACCGTCATGCTGTCGGGATTGTCCGTACAGGCGGCAGCCACCAAACGGCCTCGGTTAACCTCTAGCACCCGCACCGACATACCATGGAGGGGCGTGAGGGTATCGCGCTGCCAGACATCGCTGGTGCGCAGACTGCTGCTCTCCTTGGGAGCGTAAAGGATGCCTCCGTCGGTAGCGGCAACTATCAGGCTGTCGGTAAAAGCCACATCATAAATAGTCATCCGCGTACCGTTGTCACCTAAATAATAGGTCTCGTCTATTTCCTTGCGGTTCAAATCCACTACTACGATGCCGAAACCTGTGGCCAGATAGGCTTTGCCATGCCAGAAACGCACGTGATAGATCTTCTTGTCGCCACTAATGCTGCTATGCCGGATGTCGGCAATGTGACTCACTGACGCGCCTTGCCTAATATCAATGGCGGAGTTGCCGTATGCCACCAAAAGGCATTCGTCTGCTTCGCTGTAGGCGATAGTGCTGATGCCCACGTCGGTCAGTCCCGTCCGCTTGGTCATAGCCTGTACAGAATAGGTAGCTTTGTCGTAGTAGAACATAGCCATTCTGGTAGCCACATAGACACGGCCTTCTCCGGCGCAAACGCTGTGAGCAGCCACAAAGGAGTTGTGGTCTCGCCATTCACCTATGGCCACTTGGCCTCTAACAGTAAAAGACATCAACAGTAACAGTATGGGACATAGCTTTCTCATGGGAGACTACTTCTTTTGGGGCATTAGTAACTGGAAAAGCATAATAAGCAACCATGTCAACAAAGTGTTGACGAACATCGACAGCAGCGTCATCCAGAAATTGCCAAAGCTAAACGCCTCCACAAAACCATAGGTGACGCTGTAGACCAACGACATCAGGAAAGCATAGCCCATAAAGGTTTGAAACGGAACCTGCCGCACACTGGGGGTCTCAACGATGGCATCGGGGTCACCCTGGGTGAGCATGCGGTCGCCGAAAAGCACACGGGCAAAAGCCATCATGGTACAGCTGAAAGCATGGAAGCCAGGAATATTGCAGAAAATGTCTACCACACCGCCCGCAACAAAGGCCACCAACAAGGTGATATTCTTACCCATGTTGGTGGGCAGCATCAGCACCCCGAGGATATAAATGAATGGCAGCACATAGCCACCCAGATAGACATAATTGAGTATCAGCACCTGCAACACAATCAGGACAATAAAGCGGAAAATATTGGAAAGAACTAATCTGGTCATTTCTGCTCACCCTCCTTCTGTGTTCTGGCCATGAGCGAGTCCTGCTCGGCCTTGAAATGGTTGTCAATAATATACACGTGATCCAACTTGGTAAATTCCGTAGCCAGGCGCACCCTAATCGTGTAGAAACCGCTGCCGCTCTCACTGGTGACACTATCTACAAAACCCACCATCACCCCTTCGGGGAAATCGTTAGCCATTCCACTGGTCACCACCGTGTCGTCCTTGCATAGACCATAGGTGGTAGGGATGTCTATCAAAGTGGCATAACGGAAATCTCCTCCTTGCCAAATCAACGAGCCATTGGTGTTGATACGAGGAATTTTCACACTGTTGCGGCTGTTGGAGTGCAGCACCGGCATGATAGTCGAGAAGTTATCGGTATGGCCCACCACCACGCCTACAATGCCTTGAGGCGAAATGACGGCCTGGTCAAGCTTAACCCCCTGCAAACGTCCTTTGTTAATCATGATATAGTTGTCGCGTTTGTTCCACGAGTTCTTCACCACCTGGGCTTCGGTGTAGCTGTAACGCTGCTTGTAAACGGTATCCTCGCGGGTGAAAACACGCGAGTTGTAGCTGATATAAGAGGACTCCAGCTGAGCCCTGAGGGCTGCGTTCTCGGCAGCCAAGCGGTCGTTCTCATTGCGCAGCCCAAAATAGTCCCCCACACGGGACACCACGCCATAGCAGCGGCCAGCGATAGTATTGCCCAAATGCACCAGTTTCGAACCCTGGTAATTGCTGTTCTGCGATATAAAAATCAAAGCCAGTATCTCCAACAGAAGAAATACAAACACATAGTTAAATCGCTTGATGAATGCTAATAAAGATTCCAATGTCTAATTGTTTGTTTTTTAAAAATCATCTGCTTAAATAATTGTTGATCACCACCTGGGTCTTATCCACGGCATCATTCAATATGTCATTGACAATGGTGACATCGAATAGCGGGGCCTTCTCCAACTCGGCGGCACTACGGGCAAGACGTTTCGTGATGGATTCCTCGCTCTCGGTGCCTCGGCTGCGCAAACGCTGTTCCAGCACCTCCACGCTGGGCGGCATCACAAAAAGGGCCAAAGCGTCCGGGCCGAAATATTTTTTTATATTCATGCCCCCATTGACATCCACATCGAAGATGATGACATGTCCGTTGTCCCAGATGCGGTCAATCTCCGACTTCAAAGTGCCATAACGGACACCGGCATACACCTCTTCCCACTCCAGAAACATGCCTTCGGAAACGCGGCGTTCGAACTCTTCTGGCGTAAGAAAATAGTAATCCACACCGTCTCTCTCCCCTTCACGAGGCTGACGGCTAGTGGCCGAAATAGAGAATTCAAAGCAGTCGAACCGCTTCAGAATCTCGCGGATAATGGTAGTCTTGCCACTACCCGATGGGGCTGAAAAAAGTATGGCTTTGCGATTGTTCATAGTTCATTTAATTTATTATTTTCCACGTATCACAGGTATCACGAGGATGAAAAAAATACGTAATCATACGTGAGATCCGCGGAGCTAATCTTCATAAACCTTTTAGTTTTTAGTTTTTACCTTTTACTTTTCCAAGTATCACGAGGATGAAATAATACGTGATTATACATGAGATCCGCGGAGCCAATTCTCAATTCTCAATTCTCAAATCCCAATTCTCAATTTCCAACTTCGCCCACCCTTTTAGTTTTTAGTTTTTACCTTTTACTTTTATTAAAATTTGCGGTCGAAAATCTTATAGAAACTCTTCACCACCACCGATCCATCGTCCCATCTATACTCCTCAGCCACAGCTTTTACATATTCCATGGCCTCTGCACGGTCCGCCGTGGCATTCAAGCGCAGGATGAAGTCGTTGTAGGCCTTCATATTGTTATGGAACAACTCGCTCATGAAGCTAAATTTATCATTGATATTGATGATGGTACGCAAGTCGTCCACCTTCTTGGCCCGCACACTGCCCGCCAACTGTTCCTCTATGTTGTGGGCAGGATGGTTCAGCGTGTCGGCCAGCGTACGTTTGGGCCGTCCGCCTTGTTCCTTGCTGATATAGTCAAACAGCGAAGCCTCTTTCTTCTTCTCTTTTTTGTTCGAGACAGGCTCGTCGGCAAACAGTTCGTCATTGGGATTGCCGGCCAGCTTCTCCATCTGGGGTTCCATGATGGGTGGGGTGGTCTTGGCAGGCTCCTCTGGGGCGAAGACCGCCTTCAACTCGGCAGCAGCAATAGCGGCGGCAGCCTTACGCTTTTCCTCTTCGGCTCTTCTGGCAGCCTCCTCAGCCTGACGCTTCTCCTCGGCAGCCTTCTTGGCGGCAGCCTCCTCGGCCAGACGTTTCTCCTCGGCGGCCTTCTTGGCGGCAACCTCCTCGGCCAAGCGTTTCTCTTCGGCAGCCTTCTTGGCGGCAGCCTCCTCGGCCAGACGCTTCTCTTCGGCAGCCTTCTTGGCAGCGGCTTCTTCGGCCAGACGCTTCTCTTCGGCAGCCTTCTTGGCAGCGGCTTCTTCGACCAGACGTTTCTCTTCGGCAGCCTTCTTGGCGGCGGCTTCTTCGGCCATACGTTTCTCTTCGGCAGCCTTCTTGGCAGCGGCTTCTTCGGCCAGACGTTTCTCTTCGGCAGCCTTCTTCGCGGCAGCCTCCTCAGCCAGACGTTTCTCTTCGGCAGCCTTCTTGGCAGCCTCTTGGGCTTGGAGCTGATCAGCCTCGGCTTTCTCTCTTGCCGCAGTCAAGTCAAACTCCAGCACATCAAGTATAGGCTTTTGCGGACTCTCCTTCTCCATTTGCAGAGCCACCATATAGAGATTGCGCAACTCCTCTAGAATAATGTCTATTTCAATTTGAGGAACCGAACCCACATTTTTACGAATACGGGAGGCTATCAAACCCAGCCTTTCGAGACCTTCAACCAACGAGTTTTCTATTTTATTCATACCAACGAACTTATTTATTTCACTGAAAACAAAAATATTACACACAAAACAATCACACAAAATATTTTGTAAAGATACAATATAAAATGCAAATAGCCAAAAAAAAATCGTGTGCCTAAGCCAAACAAACACTTGGGACAAAGGGAGAGAGGAAGTACCCAGCCAACAAGTCAGAGGACCCGATGGTCTCTCACCGATAGTCCGCAACCTTTTGAAAGGCGTATAGTAGCAAAAATACAGCAAACCACATTTGTGCATCTGCTAGTTTAATAACGAATGGAAGTATTGAGAATAATTATTAAAATAAGTTAAATAACCGGTCCTAGGGGTGACTAAATGGCCTTCAACGACTCTTATATACAGACATCGTTTCCATGCAGCCAAAAGAAGGAATCTTTCTGGATAGAACAGTAATCATCATAAAATAAAAATCAACATTATGAAAAAAAGTGTATTTCTACTATTTCTATCGTTGGTAATGACGCTGTCGTTCACGGTCAAAGCACAGACCCCGGGAGGAGGCATCTTTTTGATAGGCGACACCTCCGACATGACGCTGAGCGGCTACAATTATTTGCCTTACAGACAAAACAGTAACAGTTATACGCAACAGCTGGTACTAGGCAGCGAGCTAGGTGGAGCAGCCATGATTACAGGCATAGACCTCTATTGCGGCTCTTCTGATAATGTTGGCCGCCCCGGAACAACTATCCATTTGACCAACACATACGCTGACAATCCTTTTAGCAGCCTGGTGCCCTATGGTGCCAACTTCCAACAGGTAGCCATGGACTCGTTGGTATGCACCACGGGGTGGAACCACTATATCTTTGACACGCCTTTCTATTACAATGGTTTGGGCAATCTTATTATTGCCTTCGACAGCCCCTATATGGGCTGGATGTACAATGGTGGTCAATTCTACTGCTGCTTTAACCAGGACATGTCCCGCTACACCACAACGCCACTTGCATTCCTTACGTCCAGTTCCAGTTCCACACCAGTTCACTACCGCAACGTAATGCGACTGCACACACAACCTGTGCCAACGGCCCCAAGCACCTGCCCTCCTCCAACGCTGCACATCGACTCGGTGGGGGCCACGGCCATCGGACTGAGTTGGTCTCCTGGCTACCAAGACACCTCTTGGACGGTGGAAGCCCTGACCGATGGCGACACGGCTTGGCGCAGCAGCGGCCTGCTGTGGGGCGACACCACTTATACCCTAACCGGATTACAGCCCAACACACACTATACCTTACGGCTAACGGCCTACTGCTCAGACACCTTCACCAGCGTGCTGCGCCACGTGCTGACCAACTGCACGCCCACCGCCCTGCCCTACAGCGAGAACTTCGATGCTACATGGGACATGCCCTCCTGCTGGCAGACTTCGGAAGGATGGAATAGCCACTATCCTGTCATTGCTTCCAACCAGAGCCACAGCAGCAGCCACTCGCTGCACCTCTACGGCGGCAGCGTAGTGCTGCCCCCCGTTGATGCACCGGCAGACAGTGTAGAGCTCTCTTTCTGGGTAAAAAATAGTTCTGCCAACAGCAACTTGAACATCGTGGTTGGGATGGTATCCAACGCACTTGAAATGAACACATTTGTCCCTACAGACACCATAACTGTGAACAACTCAGCTGGCTGGATGCCCGTGGTGGTACGTTTCGACAACTACACCGGATCTGCAGGTCGTATCGCTATAATATCCACAATATCATATATTTACATTGACGACATCGGAGTGAACCGCATTTCGCTCTGCCATACGATAACTGATGTGGGTGTAGACCAAGTGACCGACACCGGAGCAGTGGTGCATTGGAACGACAATTCTGCTGTGTACTACGAAGTGGCTTACGGTCCCGCGGGGTTCACCATTGATTCGACCCACATAGTGACCAACATACGCACCGACTCGCTACAACTGACAGGACTGCTTCCTTACACCCAATACGACGTGTATGTGCGGCCCTACTGTGGTAGCACACCACCCAACTGGTCGCTGGTACAGTCATTCCGCACACAATGCAGCCTACTGGACACCATGCCTTATATCGAGAATTTCGATGCCGCAACACTCTATATCAATCCCAACCAACTACCTTGTTGGCAGGGACACGTGGATTTCAACACCATTGTATCTTCGAGAAGCGATGCCCATTCGGGCGGAAAATGCCTACGCTGGTGGTGGACAAACAACAACAACGGAAGAAACCAATTGGCCGTGCTGCCCGGTATAGACGCATTGGCCAACCCTATAAACACCCTTCAGGTGAGTTTCTGGGCAAAAAACATAGAGGACACTTACAACTTGTATTCCGATGGCCGCATATTGATAGGGGTGATGAGCGACCCTGGGGTGGACTCGACATTCCAGACCGTAGATACCGTATTCGTCAACGGAAGCGATTGGCTTAGGTACGATGTGCCGCTCACCTCTTATATGGGCAGTGGCAACTATGTGGCCATCCGCGGCTGTGCCGGCGAGAGTAACTCAGAGCAGTGGATTGCCTTTATCGATGACTTGACTATAGAAGTGACTCATACTTGCCCTAGCGTCAGAGGCATGAGGCTGACGGGGTTGACCGCCACATCGGTCTCTATCGAATGGGACGAACAGGACAGTGCCACCACCTGGCAGGCATACATAGACAGCTCCGCCACCGCATTGCCACAAGACGGTGGTACCCGACTGACCAATCCTTCATACACCTTCACGGGTCTGATGGCCGGAGAGAGTTACTTTGTGTGGGTACGCGCATTCTGTCCCAAAGGAGACACCTCTTACTGGGAAGGCCCTATGGAAGTAGTACCCGGCATCTGGAACATGCGTTCCAACCGTCACGACACGCTGACCATGTGCGGCGTGCAGCTCTACGACAACGGCGGACCCAACGGCAACTTTATTTCGCAAACGTCCTCATTAGTGATTTTACCCACCGACACTGCCAGCCTAGTAACCATAAGTGGCAGCACCGACATCAACAACATCTCGGCATTAATCATCTACGACAGCATCGGCACCTCAGGCCGTGTGCTTTGGAGCCGCGAGAACGAAATCTACGCAGAGACCTTCGGTCCTGTAACCTCTGAGTCCGGTCCGCTGACACTTGTGTTTGACGGTTCTAGCTATGGCAGTTACGGTCTCAACGGCTTCGACCTGAACATCGGCTGCGTCAGCGACAGCTGCATCGTAAAGAAACTGAGGCCAAACCCAGCCATCATGCCAACTGACACCCTCATCGCCCTCCTTTGGGAATGCAACGGAGCCCTACTCTACGAGGTGGAATACGGTCCGGTAGGGTTCCTGCCGGGCACAGGCACCCTTGACACTACCTCCACAAGCAACTACACCATCACGGGCCTGAAAAGTATGGAGCACATAGACGTATATGTACGCAGCATCTGCGGAGTGGGCGACACCGGCAGTTGGGTGCGTGGCACTTTCGCCACCCAGGCATGTCCCGACGCAGTGTACCGCGCCAACTACGACACCACCCTCGTAACCAGTAGTTTAGGCAGCGCACCTATAGGCAGCAACAACGCTCCCTACAGCTATACGCAAACCATTATAGACTCGGCTTTCTTAGCCGGACTGGAAGGCGGCATCACCGCCTTGGCTTTCCGTCCCTCCACCCATACCGAAGGCGCCCACCTGTCACATATCTCTGTCTACCTGGCCAATGTGGCCGACAGCGACCTAACCGCTGGTCCCATTATACCCGATGCGGGACACCGCTTCGTTAAGGTAATTGACTCGGCCAATTTCTACCACAACCTCAGCGACGGTTGGCAGATGCACAGCTTCGACCGCCCCTTTATGTGGGACGGACACCAGAACCTACTAGTGGCCGTTAAACGAGACGACGGCACAGCCGGCAAATCTTCGCGCTATGCTGGCCACTACCCCTACGGGCTGACACCACAGCGCTGCTACACCATCACTAGTGACATTGGTCCCATCGACATAGACAGTGTCGACACCTATTCCTATGGCTATGCCACGAGTGTGACGGGAGACCTAAGACTCTACACCAACACCTGCGACCTGCCCCTATGCGCGAATCCCACCGTGGACACTGTTGCTGTCGACTACGAGTCCGTCACCGTAACCTGGAACGGCTCAGGAAACAGCTACCAGTTGACCATCTCACCCGACATGAATGGGACTGGCCTTGTCAACACTATGGCTGACAGTCACACCTTCACCATGCTCCAACCCGGCACCACCTACCGCATCTCTATCCGTCAAAACTGCACAGCCGACAGTCTCGGTTTTTCGGACTGGGTAACCATTGAGGCCACTACTGACACATTCGCCTGTGCTGCCCCTGAGAGCATCTCTGTCAGCGACATCACCTACCAGTCAGCCATGATTGACTGGGAACCATCGGGTTCCGATTCTCTCTGGCAATTGGAGGTTTGGGGTGTAGGCGAACGACATAGGTCTATTCAAGTCACTGAACACCCCTACACGGTAGACCTCCTGCAGCCCGCAAGCCAATATGCGGCATACGTACACGCTTACTGTGGCAGTGCCAGCCAGATAGTGGGACAATGGAGCGACACTCTCTTCTTCAGCACTCCCTCCTGCCCTGCCGTAACGGGACTGGACACCGGGGAAGTCACCACCGCAAGCATCACCCTGCAGTGGAATGCTGATCCGATGGCGCAAAGCTATATAGTGGAATACGGCCCGGCAGGCTTTTCCCTTGGCACAGGCATCGAAGCCACTGTCGACACAAACAGTTATACTGCCACAGGTTTAGAACCTGGCCAAGCCTACGACTTCTATGTGCGGACACGCTGTGCCGACGACTGGTATGCCGATGCGTATGACACGCTGCTACAGGTCTCTACCCACCGTCCCTTGGGCATTGACACCCCCACGGGTGAGAGAAATCAACTCGGCATGGTCCTCAAACCCAACCCTGCACACAAAAGCACCACACTCTGGATCAGCGGTCTGCCCGAGGCTTTTGCCGAGCGAATTGATGTGTCCATCGTCGACCTGACCGGACGCGCAGTACTCACACGCAGCCTCAAATGCAACGGTCGCAGCCGGGTAGAACTTGACGTGGCCGACCTGCCCTGCGGGGCCTACTTTGTGCACCTCCAAATCGAACAGCAAACCTTGGTCCGCAAACTCATCATCCAATAGGCCTATTCATCCGTAATAGGGTTTAAACATAACAATTACATTCAAGGGGGTGGGGCCTAGCCTCGCCCCTTTTTTTGAATCAAGCAAGCATAGCCGATAACGGATTTTCTGACCAAGAATGCATTATAAGTCAGCAGCCAAAAATAATGTGCATGTTTTTTTACACGAATTACCATTAATTATCCATTAATCATCCATTAATAATAATGGCTCTAGTTTAATATAAGACTGATTTTTTACAGCCTCGAAGAGGCTGAATCT
>CAMVMF010000046.1 GCA_947168515.1 uncultured Bacteroidales bacterium | reverse complement strand
AAACAACGGTTGTCTGGCAGATTAATGGGTTCTGTCTGTTTGGATGACCAAAAAGTGAATAAATAGAACCCACCATAACTATTGTCAAATGAAAAATAGTCGTATCTTTGCACCCGTAAACCAATTGTTAAACAACGGCTGTCTGGCAGATTAATGGGTTCTGTCTGTTTGGATGACCAAAAAGCGAATAAATAGAACCCACCTTAATTCAATAATAGAATAAATATGAAGAGATTAAGTAAATTAATGATGGTCTGTTTCATGGCTGCCGTTATGATGATGTCCGTAGGCTGTGATAAAGAATCTATTTCTCCTATTCTCCCTGATTCCCCTATTATCCCTGATGGAGCGTTGCCAGGCCTGTTTTCGGTGAGTGCAACGAAACAGGTACATTTCTCGCAGGGCAACCTGCAGTACCAAGCAAGCACCAATACTTGGCGATTTGCCGAACACCAATATGACTATGTAGGTACACAAACAGCCGATGATTATGGATATTACGGAGGTAATGTCAGCGGAAGTGATAACCACAGTATCAGCTCCACCTATAACGGATGGATAGACCTCTTCGGTTGGGGCACGGGCAGCAATCCAACCCTATCCTCCTCGAACCAAGAGGACTATGGCACCTTCGTGGACTGGGGCTGCAACGCCATCATCAACGGAGGAAATACCGCCAACCGATGGCGCACTCTCACCCAAGCCGAATGGGATTATCTGCTAAATACCCGCACCGATGCCTCATCCAAACGTGGTACTGGCAACATTAACGGTGTGGGCGGGCTGATTATACTCCCCGACAGTTGGACACTGCCTTCGGAGTGTTCGTTCACTTCAGGATTCGCCACTGATAATCCTAACAACTATCCTGATTGGACACACAACAGCTACACTCTCGCACAGTGGGCGCAGATGGAGGCAGCTGGTGCAGTATTCCTGCCTGCGGCGGGCTTCCGCAACGGCGCGGTTGTTTTCTTCGTGGGCCGCTACGGCTCCTATTGGTCGTCCACGCCCGGCGGTGAGTTCATGTACTTTAGCAGCAACTTTTTCAGCGCTTGGGGCTACGGCAGTTGCCACATCGGGTCCTCTGTACGCCCCGTTCAGGATAATTAATTTATTAAAACGTTAAACCTTGTTGCGGGCAGTCTCCGCTGCCCGCAACTAAAAATAGGCCCCTACTGTCGTGGCAGGGGCTTTCTTTTGGCGTATAGGTCAAATTGCAGGATGATTTTTTGTACTTTGTCACAATAGGTCAAATTGCAGGATGACCGAATGAAAAAAGATTTGTATCTTTGCAGCGCAGTCTGAAGCATAGCGGGGCTCTGCTGGGGAGCAACCCCGTGAGGAATAAGACTGCGGTGAATGACGACAAGTCATGGGTGAAACGGCTGCTAGTAAAGAGGCGGCCGTTTCCTTTTTATGACATGTTAGATTTCACCCAATGCCAAGAAAAACCCACTGATGAACCGCTTGCGGGTCTCCTTTGACATCCCGCTGTGGTTGTTGAGATTCTTTTTGAGGTCGGTGAAAGTCCCTTCGATCTTGTTGTTGGTGTTGGGCATCCCGTCGCATTCCGGCTGCTGGTATGTGAAGAGGTACGGCAGGTAGAAGTCGATGCTGAGCATGGCGGAGCGCAGCCGTCTGTGTGTGAACTGCGTCTTCCCCGACTTCAAGGTGGAACGCCTGTTCAACATCTCCACCCATTTGGACTTCCAATGCCGGTACTTGTTCTCGAATTCGGGGCCGTCCTCATTCACGATATTGTCCACAAGGGCTTTCAGTTCCCTGGCCGCAAGCAGTCTGGGATGCAGGGTGAGGTATCGCCTCACTATCTGTATCATGTGGTACTGGCACATCTGGATTTTGTATGCCGAGAACTCGCTGAAGAGACTCTTCATCCCGTCTATCACAATCCCCTTTATGGTATATCCCCGCTCTTCGATGCTGCGTACGGCATCCACATAGTCTTGCACCCTCTCATGTGCGATAAACGCCATGTAGAGAGGCTTTCCAGAGCTTTCGTCTATCGCAAGCATCACTCCCCAGTTGTGCCCCCAATAAGTGGCATCGAGGTGCACGTAACCGCCCCCCCCCTCCAGCGGTGGCTGCACCTAGACCTTTTCTATCTCGCGCAACTGCCTCTTGATGGTGGAGTCGCTCACACCGAAGGCTGAGGCTAGCTCCGATATGGTCTGCTTGCCATCCTGATAGCTTCTCCATAAAGTATCGCGTTTTAGGCCAAGGCTGTTTCGGAACTGGTATCCACATCCCTTGCATAAATAGGTCTGGACTCCCCTCCGTTTACCGTTTTTTACAGTGTGCGTGCCGCCGCACACTGGACATTTCGACTTGTACATTTTCTACCTTTTTTTGAGTACTTTGAATCCTCGCAAAGGTAGTGTATTCTTACTAATCAGAAGATTTTATCCTGCAATTTGACCTATTGGCGTTTTTTATTTGTTAAAATTTGACCTATAGACCTTAAGAAATACCAACCTAATTTAATTGCGACTCAATAGACAGAATATCAAATGATTACCACCCCCGTCAAAAATATGGTAAATAACTTATTGTCAAATAAAAAAATAGTCGTATCTTTGCACCCGTAAACCAATTGTTAAACAACGGTTGTCTGGCAGATTAATGGGTTCTGTCTGTTTGGATGACCAAAAAGCGAATAAATAGAACCCACCTAATAACAACAATTAACCTATTACCAACATGAACATTCTACAAACCGGAGAGGTTTGGGCCTTTGTCGAAGGCCTTGCTGCCGTCAAACAAAATGACAAGTGGGGCTTTATCAACCGCGAAGGCCGTTTCGCCATCCAGCCCCAATTCCACGATGTCTTCGGCTTCTCCGAAGGCCTGGCCGCTGTCAAGAAGGACAAAAAATACGGCTACATCGACAAAAACGGCTCCTTAGTCATTGCACCCCAATTCGATTGGGCTATGCCCTTCAGCGAAGGGGTTGCCGCCGTCACGCTGGGCGACTCCACCCTTGTCATTGACAAGCAAGGCAACACCCTGTTCACCTTGGACAACGAAAATGCCGATGTGAACAATTTCTCCGATGGTCTGGCCGTGGTCGATATAGACTTGAAAAGTGGCTATATTAACCGCGAAGGCAAAATAGTCATTGATCCCCAGTTCGACTATGCTTCGCCTTTCGTCGAGGGCATTGCGCTGGTGAACGTTGGCGAGAAATGGGGTTTCATCAATACCCAGGGAGAATACGTGCTACCGCTCCAGTTCGACGAGGCAGAGAACTACTCCGAAGGGGTTGCGCCCGTCTGCAAGGACGGCCAATGGCGTTTTGTGGACATGCACGGCAACACCGTTGCCAACCTCGGCAGCCAATACACCACTGTCTTCAGCCTCATCGAGGGGCGCGCCATAGTGGAAAAAGACGGTAAATACGGTGCTATCGACAAGGCCGGCAATCTGATTATCGACACCCAATTCGACCATTTGGGCACTTTTTCCGAAGGCCTTGCCTACGCCAGAATAGACAAGACACAGGGCTTTGTCACCCCTACTGGCACTTTCGATATTCAGCGTCCCATACCCAATCGTTCCCTCTTTGACCGCATCTTGGGTCGCAAGAAATTCCTGGAATGGTAGTACGTAACTAACTATACAACACAGTTCTATTTTCACCTAGCCGTTTTTCTAAAACTACTCCAACACACCTCTCACCTCTCTCCCTCGCCATATAAACGGCGAGAGAGGGAGAAGGTTTTGGGTCGGATCTGAGTCGGTTTGGGGTTGGGTGCAAAGGTTTCACCGTAATTGAGATTATTCCTCGTGGATAAGCTTCAGGCGCAGGGTGTCGCGTTCTTGCGTTTCGGGATAATAAAGTTCAACGAAACCATCTAAGTCTTTATCAGTTTGCAATATCCAATAGAGCGAAGACTTGGGCAGAAAAGAATCGGAAGCCCGGTTCACCCAGCCGAATTCGTCTGAAGGAAAGAGAAATGTGAACCAACGAAGCCCGCTACTGTCGTCAATACTGGTAAGGCAATGGACACCCCTAATGCCATAGTCGAGAAGTGCAATCTCGAAGAACCGACTTCCCGCTGAGCCGGATGAGAGCGTGTCGCCCGTTTCGAGATTGACGACACGGCAGAAAGTGGAATCGGTGTAGGCAAAGGGGAGGCCATAATCATTCAGAAGGTCGTTGTTGTCCTCGGGCGTAAGGGTGGTACAGGTTTCATGGGAGGAAAGTACTTCGATGTGGTCAACTTCGATTGTCTGCCAGAGGAGGTCGGTGAAATAACCGTTGCGCTCCGACTCACGGCTACAAGCGCAAGGGGCTTTTACTGGACGGTCGGGGTACATGCTATGATACAGAGCCAGCCGCTTCTCCAAATCCATGCTGCCCAAGGGGTCTTTACCACCGTTGAGTCTCATGCCCAGCACCAGGGCAGGGTCGTGCAGCGGCGGCCGCCAGCCATCGTAGATGCAGAAACTGGTGTGGTAGAGGAAATGCATACCCGCAATGCGCTCAGTCATGGGGTTGCGGTCGGGGACACGATGTTGGTCGTAGGCCTTATAGGAAGAGACGTAAGACAATCCACAGCCTACCGCAAAAAGGGCACAGAGCAATACCCCAAACAGATACCACCAACGGACAGTTCTATGGACAGGATGCACCAAATTGCGCCATAGCAGCAGCAACAGGAACCAGACGGGAACGGGCATCAACATCACCCACCCACCCAGGAAGAGGCACCAATAGACGTATACCCCTGTGCTGATGCCGCAAAGCAGCGCATTGAGACCCCGCAGTCGGGTACGTTCAAGCCACGTGAAGGTAAAAATGTTGAGAAAGCTGATGACCTGCACTATGGCAGCCCACAATACCGGTCGGCAGAATCCCGCATTGGTCACGCTGTTGCCCCAGATGCATAGCAGCACCAATACCATATTAACCACTGGCACCACCTTATACCAGATAGTATCATGTTTTCGCAGGAAAAAGTTGTGAAACCGACCCATAAGAAATGTATTTCCTCTATAACGGAACGGGGCCGATTTTATTGTAACATATATCGATATAAGGATAAAAAACCTTATCTCATAGAAGAAAAGAGACCCATTACTTCTTCAACTTTTGCCTGTAGGGGTTGGGTACCATCAATCCAGCGGATGGGTATGCCTTGGCGTTCCATTCGGCGGAACCAGGTCATTTGGCGTTTGGAGAAGCGACGGATGTCGGTGTAGAGGCTCTCGTACATCTGGTCGTAGCTGCACTCGCCGCGCAGGTATCGGGTGACGTGCTTGTATTCTAATCCATAGCGGAGAAGGCGTTCTTCGGGAACCCCCTGTTCTAGCAGTGATTTCACCTCCTCAATCATGCCTTCCTGCAGCCGCTGGCGGAGACGTATGCCAATACGCTCAATGACTATTTCACGAGGGAAACTAACTCCGATGATGAGGTGTTCCATTTCGGGCATGTGGGGATACTCGTCGGGGTGCTGGAGGTGGTACTCTTGAATCTCAAGGGCACGCAGGAGGCGGTCGCGGGTCTCGGTGTCGGTGTGGTTGTGCAACTTGATGAGGGAGGCCAGCCGGGCGGTCAATTCCTCATCGCTGAAAGCTTCCATGCGTTTGCGGAAATCGGGGTCTATTGGTGCATCGGCCAGCTGATAGCCTTTGACCACTGCCTCGATGTACATGCCAGTGCCTCCGCAAAGGATAGGCTGCCGCCCGCGCGACAAGATGTCGCCAAAAGCGCGTATGAAATCGTTCTGGAACTGATAGACATTATATTCATATCCCGCATCATGGATGTCGATGAGGTGATAGGGAATATCCACACCATGAATATGATAGTCTGCCAAGTCTTTGCCGGTGCCGATGTCCATGCCGCGAAACACCTGACGTGAGTCGGCACTAATAATCTCACCGCCGAGCTGGTAGGCCAGTTCGGCGGCGAGACTTGTCTTACCACAAGCCGTGGGTCCGGTGATGGTGAGTAGTTTAGTCGTCAAGGAAATAGAGTTTGCCAAGCTGCTTGTCGAATTCGTACTCGCCGAAGTCGGCCAAGGCAGAACGATTGATGATGAACTTATAGTCGATGCCTTTGACCACAATGACCTCCACATTATACTGGTGGTGCTGCCCTATTTGGATTTCCTTGAAGACCAACTTGGCCTTGTCGAGGATGTTGCCCTCGGGGTCGAAAGCATTGTCGCGGTCGGGGAAGTCTTCCTTATTGATGCGGCGCTGATAGAGCATATTCATGGCCTCCTCCCATGAGATAGCAATGGGTTCTTTGAAGCGCTCATCGATGAGCATGGGCACCTGCTGACCATTGATGATGGCCTGCACCTCGCCTTTCTGGGTGTTGATCATGGTGACGGGGATTGTGCTCTCATCGTGGACGATGACGGCAACATCATTGAAGTTGGAATCGACAGGGGCATTGACCAAGTCGATATAAGTACCGTCTTCATTCTGCTTGGCGATAGTGGAGTCGGCCAACGAGTTGACCACATTTTTGCGCACATAGTCGGAACGGAGTATCAGGAACTCAATTCGACGATTGAGCTGGTGAGCGGCCTCCTGATGTTCGGGAGTTGGCAAATTGGCTATATAGTCGCAGTCCAGCGTGGTGCCAGCGGAGAAGATGTAGGGTTTACCACCCACCTCGATATAAACATCGCGGTCGAGGGTGCGAGGCACACGCTCGGCATAGCCTTTGGCCACCAGACGGTCGCGTTCGATGCCACGACTGGCAAGGTAGTCTACCACACTCTGGGCTCTGCGCTGCGAAAGGGTATCGTTGGTAAGGCCGAGATATGGGCGGCAATCGGTGTGGGCGCGTATCTCCACTACGATGCTGGGATTGTTGACCATGATGAGGTACAGATCCATCAGAGAGTCCATAAACTCCTCCTTGATGTCCCATTTGCTGAGGTCGTAGCGGATTTCGGGCAAGACGACAGGCTGTTGGGGCACCGGCTCCATTCGGAAATCGTGCACGATGTCTTTGTCAACGGTATAGCCCTTGGTGCTCTCTGAGCCTTCGAGGCTGAAATAGTCGACTTTGGAGAGGTACATCTTATAGACTACCTGGCCATGCACCTGGCTGTTGTTGAACTTGTAATGACCTTTCTTGTCAGTATAGGTCTCAGCCTCGGAACCGTCGGAGCCGACAATCTTGACCTTGGCACCCTTGATGAGCTGCATAGACTTCTCATCGCGAACAGTACCCTCGATAGTGTAGAGCAGCGGGGGAAGCTGGAAGGAGAAGAGGTTCATCGTGGGCAGAGGAATCTTCTTACCTTTTTTGTCGGTACTCTTATTGAACGGGTCATCAAAAGGACGGTTGGACGAAAAATAGCCACGTTCCATCATGGGGTTGTCCTCATTTTCGGGGTAGTAGATGATGGTCATCTCGTCGTATGACGAGTTGATAGGCACACCGAGGTTTTGGGGTTTGGAGCAGATACGCTTGCCAATCTTGGTCTTGAAAAGGTCATAGCCACCGATGCCGGGGAGACCGTTGGAAGAGAAATACATGACCGAGTCGCCAGAAAGGACGGGGAAAGCCTCACGTCCAGGAGTGTTGACGGGGGTACCCAGGTTGACGGGTTTGCCAAAATCCTCGGCAAGGGAGGCACGGGTAGATTTCCAAATATCGTAGTCACCCTCTCCGCCGGGCATATCGGAACAGAAATAAAGCGTGAGACCGTCGGAAGAGATGGCCGGATAGAGATAGTTGTAGTTGGTGTCGCCGAGGTCAATCTTGACGGGGGTAGCCCATTCGCCGGGCTGAAGTTCCTCCTCTTCGGGAGTATCCTCTTTGTCCTTCTTACCTTTCTTCTTGTTTTTGGTGTCCTTATCGTCATCAGCATCCTGCTGGCCTTTCTTACCCTTCTTGGTGGTAGTCTTGCTGGCCTTAGCCTTCTTGGCAGTCTTCTTTTTCTTATCAACGGCAGCAGCCTTGGTAGAAGTATAGATGGCGCAACCATGACTCTCGTGCTCTACGATGTCGCACCTGGTGAAATAAATGGTGGCACCGTCGGGAGAGAAACAGGCTTCACCTTCGTTGTTGGAGGTATTAATCTTGCCACTCTCGTCAAAAGAGGTGGGAACGTCCGTCCAACGCTCATTGCGGTCTTTATACACGGTGTAGAACGAAGAGAAGTTCTGGCCTGTCCATACATCCTGTCCTTCCTCCCCTACGCCATAGCGCGAAGAGGTGAAGACCAACGTATTGGTATCGTCACCCATGAAACGGGGCGACCAATCGTTATAATCGGAGTTCCAATCGGTCAAGCGTGTGATGACATGGCGGCTACGGTCAGCAGCCCAACGGGTGACCTCGATAAGGGATTTCTTGCGCGAGAGGGCCAATTTGTCGCCGGGTACCAGCTCAAGGAATTTGTCATAATAGCCATCGGCATCGTCAAATTCGCCACTGAAACGGCACATCTCGGCCATATAGTAATAAATCTTAGGCTCGACAGAATAGTAGCCTGCCTGTATGAGGCGGCGGTAAGTATGCTGAGCCTTAGGATAGTTGTACATCAGACGGTAGCATTCTCCCATCTGGAAATAGATGCGGTTTTTCTCCGCCCTATTACTTCCAACCTTGTCATAAGCTTTCTGATAGCTTTCGAGGGCGAGGGTGTACTGCTTGTTCTGAAACTGCTGGTCAGCCGTGGCGGCAACACTATTCTGAGCCGCAGCGGTTGAAGCAAAAAGAATGGCCACAATAAGTAGTGCAAGTCCTTTTTTTATCATTTTCATTATATATAGATATTTTATTTCTCTAACGTAATTATACCAATATTAGTACATTGTGTCGAAAAAAAAACAACGCCAATGCACATAATTAATGCGCTAAATTACAAATTTTTTTTGACATAAAGAAAATTATTTCTGCTGACAGCTCTACCTAATCGTACAATAGGTAACGGCTGCGGACCTGCAGAAAAGCCTCTAACCCGGCCTGCCACGAGGCGCGAATCTCCTCTTCCGGAACGCCCTCTTCCAATTGCCGACGGAGGTCGGCCGTGCCGGCCAGCTTCTCAAAGAAATTGTTCTTCAAGAAGAAACAACCCTTGGGCGTGAGGCTGTGCATGCACATGAGCCACGTAAGGTCAAACCGCGCCTGCGGCTCCACCTCACGCAGGTCCATGCCATAGCATTTCTTGCCCCCTTTGGGTGTAAAGATAATTGCCGGGACATGATACTTGGAATAAAAAGCACTGCTGTCCCAGGTTTTGCTCTTGGGCGTACCTATCAACTCGAAGGGGCTCTCAGTGCCACGGCCGACACTGACATTGGTCCCCTCAAAGAGGCACAGGCTCGGATAGAGCGCAACGGCATGGGCATTGCGCAAATTGGGCGATGGGGGCACCGGCAGCTCATACACGCTGTCGCGCCTGTAGCCCTCCATCGGCACCACATTCATGCGACATTTTGCTCCTCCTTTGAGCCACCCCTCGCCATTGACCATGCGGGCATATTCGCCTATGGTCATCCCATAAACAATAGGCACAGGATGCATACCCACAAAGGAGCGGTAATTTGCCGTGTCGAGCACCGGGCCATCGACATAGTGTCCGTTGGGATTGGGACGGTCAAGCAACAACAAAGGCTTGTCGTTTTCGGCACACGCTTCCATAACATAATGCAAAGTGGAAAGATAGGTGTAGAATCGACAGCCTACGTCCTGAAGGTCGAAGATGACCACGTCAACATCCTCCAGCTGTCCTAGTGTCGGTTTCTTATTCTTACCATAGAGAGAAATGATGGGGAGTCCTGTCTGAGGGTCGACATCATTCTTCACTATTGCCCCGGCGGCAGCCGTGCCACGGAAACCATGCTCGGGACAGAAAATCCTCACCACCTCTACCCCGCTGCGCAACAAGGTGTCCACCAAGTGGGTCTCGCCTACCAATGAAGTCTGGTTGGCCACCACTGCCACCTTGGCAGGAGGGAAAATAGCATACTCCATTGACAACATCACCTCCGCACCCACTCGCAGACGCTCGGGCTGTGGCGATGCTGGCTTCTGGGCATTGCAGCCTACAACCAGCAGCAAGAACAGCAGTATCAGACTGTATCGCCTCATCAATTACTTCCAGTGTGGCCAAAGCCGCCAGCACCGCGCTCGGTGTCGCTCAGTTCTTTCACCTCCACCAGTTCGGCCTGTTCGTGTCGAGCCACCACCATCTGTGCGATACGCTCGCCGTCATTAATCACAAAATCATCCTGTGAGAGGTTAATCAGTATCACGCAAATCTCGCCCCTATAGTCGGCATCGATGGTGCCGGGGGAATTGAGCACAGTCACACCCTTTTTCAAGGCCAGCCCGCTGCGGGGGCGCACTTGGGCCTCATAGCCTGCGGGCAGCTCAATGAAAAGGCCTGTCTTCACCAATCCACGCTCCAGCGGGCGCAACGAAACGGGACCGTCGGGCAGATAGGCTTTCAGGTCCAAACCCGCCGACTGCGCTGTCTCGTACTTGGGGAGTGGATGGTGCGAGCGGTTGATAATCTTCACCTGCATGACTCGGTTAGTTTTTATTGACCAGGATCTCGTCAATCATGCCGTATGCCTTGGCCTCCTCGGCGGTCAGCCAATGGTCGCGGTCGCTGTCCTCATATACCTTTTCATAGGGCTGGCCACTATGCTTAGCGATAATCTCATAGAGCTCTTTCTTGAGTTTCTGAATCTCGCGAACAGTAATCTCCATATCGCTAGCCTGACCCTCGGCACCACCCATGGGCTGATGAATCATCACGCGGCTGTGGGGCAAGGCACAACGCATCCCTTTTTCGCCGGCACAGAGCAGCACACTGGCCATAGAAGCGGCGAGTCCGGTGCAGATGGTGGCAATCTTAGGTTTGATGTACTGCATGGTGTCATAGATTCCCAAACCCGCATAGACCGAGCCTCCCGGGGAATTGAGGTAGATAGAAATATCTTTGGTGCTGTCGATGCTTTCGAGAAAGAGCAACTGAGCCTGGATGACATCTGCCGTATAGTCATCGATAGCGGTGCCCAGGAAGATGATGCGGTCCATCATCAAACGGCTAAAGACGTCCATCTGGGCGACATTCAACTGACGTTCCTCTACGATATAGGGGGTCAGAGAATTGTTGATAGCCGAAGTATATTTAGCATAGGTTGTGCTACTGATACCACGATGTTTAATGGCATATTTTTCGAATTCGTTCATAATGGCTGTGTATGATAATAGTTATTATTCGGTTTACTTTTATTTTCTTTTGTCAAGAGGCCTATCGCTCCCTTTGTCTATCAATTCTGGCCGGCGTTCCTTGGTTCGCTGCACCGATTGGTCGTAACGCCACTGCTCTATCTTGGCATGGTTGCCACTGAGCAACACCTCTGGCACCTTCCATCCACGGAAATCTGGGGGGCGCGTGTATTCCGGCGGGGCCACCAGTCCATCCTGGAAAGAATCTCCCAAAGCCGACTGCTCGTCACCGATAACGCCGGGAATGAGCCTGATGACCGTATCGGCAATGACCGCTGCCGCCAATTCGCCACCGGTGAGAACATAGTCGCCTATAGAAATCTCCTTGGTGACGAAATGCTCGCGGACACGTTCGTCGACACCTTTGTAGTGACCACAAAGAATCATCAGATTTTGCTGCAGAGACAACGTGTTAGCCATCCGCTGCGTGAGCATCTCGCCATCGGGGGCAGTGTATATGACCTCGTCGTACTGGCGTTGGGCCTGCAACTCCTCAATACAATTGGCCAGCGGCTCCACCGCCATCACCATGCCCGCACCACCGCCATAGGGATAATCGTCGACACTGCCATAGCGTGTCAACGAATAATCATGAAGGTCATGGAACACCACCTCCACAATACCCTTCTTCTGTGCCCTTTTGAGGATAGACTCCTCAAAGAACATAGACATCATATTTGGGAAAAGCGTGAGAATATCAAGACGCATACTAGCGGATTCTTAGTTTCTGACCAGGACGGATGACAGAAGACTCCCTGAGTCCATTGAGCTTGCAGAGTTTGCTCACCGTGATACCGTTACGCTTGGCTATACGGCTGAGGGTATCGCCCGTGCGCACTTTATAATATTTACCGTCACCGCTGTAGTTGCCCGAAGAAGAACGGCGCGAAGAATGTACATTGGCATTCTCCTTACCCCTTTTGGCTACTTTGCGGAACGAATTGTGTGTGAGGGTTATCTCAGGCGAAATCAAATCACGCGTATCAGTGCTTATTACGTTTTCGGGATTCATGGCGTTGCCTTTATAACGAATCTCGAAATGGAGGTGCGACCCGCGACTGCGGCCCGTATTGCCACAAAGCCCGATGATGTCGCCAGCCTTCACATGCATACCAGGTGCCACATGGCGCTTCGACAAGTGGGCATAATAGGTCTCTAGCCCATTATCATGGCGGATAACCACCAGGTGGCCGTACGAACTATTGTATTTTGAAAAGCGTACCACTCCATCAAATGCGGCATATATGGGTTCGCCTGTGGGCATGGCCAAATCGAGACCGTAATGGAAACGGCGACGACGAGGACCGAAATGTGATGTAGGTATGGCTCTTTGCGGAGTGGGGAAAACAAAACGTTTGCCGTGTTCGGGGTCGACCAAAGAAAGTGTGACGGGTTCCATTATCGACACGTCCAGCTTCTCCGAATGCACCGAAGCCGAATCGCCAGCATACAGTATTTCATCTTCGCTTTCAGCACCCGGGTCATCTTTCTGCGACAGGGCATAGCCGGGTAGTCCGCGCACTAAGTCGGTATTGTCGTCCTCATCCATCTCTTCGGGCTGGCCTGGACGCTCCTGGGGTTTGGGACTATTGGGTAGTGGCACATTGGGACCATCATAGAAAGCGTTCTCACGATTATCACGGTCCTGTGGATTTTCGTCAAAATAATAGTAATCTTCGCTTGTCGAGGGCTTTTCTGCGACATCGTCGGCCACATCCACCGTGTCGTTGTTCACCTTTTTCTTCTTGGGTTTCTTTTGGGCGAAATTATCGATGCGGACACCCGAATACTCGTCTCCGGGGTCTTTGGTCTTGACAAGCTTGTTATACTTAATTTGGCTCCCTCCCTTATCGCTGGAAGAAACCTTTGGCTTAATTGTCTTATTTTGTTTAGCATTCGGACGGTCTTGTGCGTGAGAAACTCCCCCCATGACGACCATCAGTAATATAATTAAATAGATATATTTCTTCATAAATCAAATGCAAAGATACAAAAAAAAATCTACTTGACCAAAATAAAATTACAACACGCCTATAATCAACATCTTTCAAACCCTCCCCCCTATTTCTATCTTATGCGCTATCACAATCCTACTCAGAAATACCCTCCAAAAAATGCGGCCAGATAAGAGCAACAGGCCGTTGGCATTCCCCAACATCCTGGCGGTGAGAAACTCGTCCCTCAGCGGCCCAGATCAACCTTTTACGTACTCGAATACCGCGACAGACGCTCTACCCTACTTAGGTTGACATCGGCCGTTTCCTCTCAGGCATAGAACAACTATTACAATTCTTGTCCTCGCCACTATTACAGTGTTTTGTGCATAGAACAGCCACTTATAGCTCCTGCATCTCCTGTTTCAAGAATTCAAGGGCAACGGCTGTAGGTGTCTGACCGGCCAGGGTTGAGGAGAAGATGGCACTGGCCAAGCGTGTGGGGTCGGCATCAGCCGGAATGGTGATGGCAGCAGAATTGATGACACCGGTCATCTCTTCTTTGGCTTCGCGAATCATCTTCCATGCTTTGCTAGAGACATACACCTGCTGGCTGAGATTGTGTTCCCATTCATCACGGATAGCCTTGGTCATGGTGTTTTGGAGTGCTTTGGCATCCATGCCAGACTGGTAGCACCGCAGCACCAAACTCTCGGGACTAATACGTTCGAGAAAAAGAGCCATTCGTTCGTATGCTTGCAGACGGATGGGAGTGACCAATTTGACGGCTTCGCGATGCTCGTCGATACGCATTTGCAGCATCTGCATTTTCTGCTGGTTGTCAAAATATCGTTGGGTGATGCGGTAAAAAACATATCCCGCCAAAGCCAAGGTGGCAAGGACTGCCACCAAAGCACAAAGGAATGATAGGACGACTGTTTCCATGTATTTTTTGTTATTTCATATTAAGTTTACTTTTCAACTGCACACCTTTGACAGTGAGTCTCTTGTACTGCTGTGAGTTTTTGTCGATATCGCTTTTGCCGGTATGTACCCAGTATAAGCCCGCCGTACCCAAAGCTTTAATCTCAGGTGCTTTGTTTTTTAACCACCACAATAGCCAATCTGCCTTGCCGCTGACTTCTTTTACCTTGTCACCACCAGAGGCTGGGTGTGGTTCATAATAATATATCTTATTATCGCACTCAATTGCATAATCCCACCGATTGTCGAATGGGTGTCTGTATTCTTTGGTTGCTTGATCGAGGTATATGCTTCCTTGTATCTTCTTTGGGTCGTCACAACTGATTAGGCTCTCGGCTCTATCTCTCCTCAGCAATGCCTGCAAACCCTTCTTAAAGCATCCGTTAACTTCGGGTGTGGACTGGACGGCATCTTCAAGATGTTTCACCTGATCATTCATAATTCAGCACATTAGAAGACAACACACTCGTCGCTCGTGTGGCAAAAGTGGTCATACCACCCCACTCACTCAAAATGGGGTCGTCATCCCATACATCAAGTGAGGTGATATCTTGCGTATAAGAAAGGCCCTGCTGCCCCCGTTTACCAATGTAGTAAGTCCTAACTTCTTTATCAAGGACACCCTCCAGCATTCTTATCATGGGTTGATTACCTTCGGTTCCCATCAATTCATGCAAAGCTTTATATTTTACCTCTGTATCGCTAATCTCTTTAATCTTGTTGAATGCCCAAGCAAAGTCAAGAAACAGCGGGGAATGGGTTGAAATAATTACCTTATATCCATGTTTTGTTCCTTTAGGACCTTTCTCACCCTGCATCAACTCAAGGATTTGCAGAAGCACATCCTGAATTGCCGACGGATGCAAGCCCATCTCGGGTTCTTCAATGACGACATAATTGTAGTAACGACTCCTTAAAACATTCTGTGGGGGGCCGGTCAAGCAATACACACCTAATAGTAATGGTGTAAAATCTCTTTGTCCAGCACTCCATACCATTGTCGGCAGTTTGGAATCACCCACCTTCAGAACAATTCTTTTGTCCAAGCCTTCATCATCCAACTCAACCTTAGCTCCATGATATATACTATCATCAAAACGCTGACGAACGAGGCCTTTCAGGCGTGTCCTCATGGGGAATAGCGTAGTCTGGTCACCAATTCCGTTTTGGATGAAACGCTGCAACGTATCACCATACATTCTGTTGACAAAGGGAGTCTCCAATCTGTAGGATGAAAAACTTTTCCCAGCACCATCTATCAGGCTCGTAACCCTCTGTTCGGGGATGTAAAAAACAGTCTCGTTCGCTCCCGTCCTCCCCACACTGGGGTCAAGTGTATCTTTTGTGAAAGGATTTCCGTCAACGACTATCGCCGTATCGGCCTGCCAGATAGACGACATACCTGCCCCATAGTACAAGTTCAGCACGTTTTCTACCCTGCCAGTGCGGTAGTTGTGCTTATTAAGTACGTCAATGATGGACTTGTAGTCCAGAGCCAGTTTCAATGTCTCCAAGGCAATGGTCTTACCGCTTGCCTGCGGACCTATGAGGTTGGTTAAGTCACCTATTTGTAGGTTAGCTTCACCAATGGGGCCTAGGTTATTAATCCTGAGGTTTCTCATAAATACGGTCTGTTAATCTAGTTTCAGCACTGCCAAGAAGGCGCTCTGTGGCACCTCGACATTGCCCACCTGGCGCATACGCTTCTTACCCTCTTTCTGCTTCTCCAGCAACTTGCGTTTGCGGGTGATGTCGCCGCCGTAGCATTTGGCCGTGACGTCCTTACGCACCTGGCGCACCGTCTCACGGGCGATAATCTTACTCCCGATGGCTGCCTGGATGGCCACATCAAACTGCTGGCGGGGGATGAGTTCCTTCAGCTTCTCACACATACGCCGCCCAATGGGATAGGCATTATCAACATAGGTGAGCGTGGAAAGTGCATCTACGGGATCGCCATTGAGCAGAATCTCCAATTTGACCAGTTTAGACGGTTTGTAGCCATTGAGGTAATAGTCAAAAGAGGCATATCCCTTGGAGATACTCTTCAGTTTGTCGTAGAAATCAAACACCACCTCTCCCAACGGCAGATCGAACGATATTTCAATACGGTCGGTGGTGAGGTAGTTTTGGTTTTTCAGTATACCGCGCTTGTCCATGCAGAGCTTGATGACAGAGCCAATAAAGTCTGCCTTGGTGATAATCTGGGCATGAATATACGGCTCATACACCTCGGCAATATTATTGGGTTCGGGCATGCCGGAGGGATTGTACACATCAATCTCGTCGCCGTTGGTAAGCTTTACCTTATATTGAACGTTAGGCACCGTGGTGATAACATCCATGTTGAACTCCCGTTCCAGCCTCTCCTGAACAATCTCCATGTGGAGCAGACCCAAGAAACCGCAACGGAAACCAAATCCTAGAGCCAACGAACTCTCTGGCTCGAAAGTGAGGGAGGCATCGTTGAGCTGCAATTTCTCCAACGACGAGCGCAACTCTTCGTAATCATCTGTGTCGACAGGATACACGCCGGCAAAAACCATCGGCTTGACAGCCTCGAAACCCTCGATAGCTTTCTCGCAAGGGCGCTGCACATGAGTGATGGTGTCGCCCACTCGCACTTCGCGAGACGTCTTGATGCCACTAATGATGTAGCCCACATTGCCTGCGCTCAGCTGTGTGCGGGGCTCCATGTTGAGCTTCAGCACCCCTATTTCGTCGGCATGATAGTCTTTCTCGGTACTCACAAACTTCACCCAGTCGTTGGTCTTCATGGAGCCATTCATGATTCGGAAATAGCTGATGATGCCGCGGAAAGGATTGAAGACCGAGTCGAACACCAACGCCTGCAACGGGGCCTCGGGGTCACCCTTGGGAGCGGGCACGCGGTCCACAATGGCCTGCAGGATTTCTGGCACTCCAACACCGGTTTTGGCACTACAAGAGAGTATGTCTTCGCGTTCGCATCCCAGCAGGTCGATTATTTCGTCGGCCACCTCTTCTGGCATGGCGCTGTCGAGGTCTATTTTGTTCATCACAGGAATGATTTCCAAATCATTCTCCAACGCCAGATAGAGATTAGAGATAGTCTGTGCCTGAATGCCCTGTGTGGCATCCACCACCAGCAGGGCTCCTTCGCAAGCAGCTATGGCTCGGGAGACCTCATAGCTGAAGTCCACGTGGCCCGGCGTATCAATCAGATTGAGCGTAAAGGCCTTTCCGTGTTTCTCGCCCTCCCCCTCGTACTTATAGTCCATCTGAATGGCGTGGCTTTTGATGGTGATGCCGCGCTCCTTCTCCAAATCCATGTCGTCGAGCACCTGGTCTTGCATCTCTCGTTGCGAGACCGTGTTTGTATATTCCAAAAGACGGTCGGCCAAGGTACTCTTACCGTGGTCAATGTGGGCGATTATGCAGAAATTGCGTATACTGTTCATGTTGTTGTGTTGTCAATTTGACGGTTTTCAAGCCCTTTGGGCATAAATACAAAGTGCAAAAATACAACTTTTTTGTTAAATAAGAAGTTTTTCCCCTATCATATTAATTATTATTAGTAATTTTGCAGCTGAAATGAAACATATCTTTGTTGTTAATCCCTGTGCTGGCAAGCTGGACAGCACCACCCTGCTCACCCAGAAAGTAGAGGCCTATGCTGCCTCCAACGCCCAGTTCGAATACCAAATCTACCACACCCAAGCCCCAGGCGATGCCACTTCATGGGTGCACAAGTGGTGCACCGAACATCCTGGCGAGGAGGTAAGGTTCTACGCCTGCGGCGGCGACGGCACCCTCAACGAGGTGGTCAGCGGATGCATCGGCTTCGACCACGTGCAGGTCACCGTCCACGCCAACGGCAGCGGCAACGACTATATCAAATACTACGGCTCCCTCCTCGACTTCAACGACGTCCCCCGCTTGGTAGAAGGCACCCCCCACCCTGTCGATGTCATGAGTGTACAATGCTCCTCCGAGGATGGCACTCAGGCCGAAGACTCACCCCTCCGCTATAGCATCAACGTATGCAATTTCGGTTTCGACGCCATGGTATGCAAAATAGGCAACGACGTCCGTCGCAAACCCATCATCGGTGGCAAACACTCCTACACCACTGGCATCATCCGAAGCCTTTTCACCTCTCGCAGCAACTATGTCCGCATGAAAGTCGACGGACAGCCTTTCTTCGATGGGCACATGCTCCTCTGCACCCTCGGCAACGGACGCTTCAATGGTGGCAACTACATGTGCGCCCCCCTTTCGCTCAACGACGACGGACTCCTCGAGGTCAATCTCTTCAAAAAGATGTCACTCTTCAAATTCGCCAGCCTCGTCAAAGCCTATCAGGACGGCACCCACATCCATCGGCCCGATGCGAAGAAACTGATGCTCTATCGCCAAGCCACCACCGTCGACATCCAGGGCCACGAACCCTTTTGGTTAGTCATCGATGGCGAAATGCTCCACAGCAACCACTTTATTGTCCACAACCTCCGCCATGCCATCACCTTCGTCAGTCCCAAACCAAGCAAGTAATGCTACAGCCAACCTTCCCCCAACTATTATTACTGCAGTTTGACTAGTGGTGGAAATGTCTGCGCTTATATCTTTGCACTTTTTATCGTGTATCAACAAGAAAGTTAATAGGCGGGATACCTGTGGACGAGAAAGCGCTACCCGCTAAGTGGGGCAACAGCTTCACATTAGTAGAAGCATCTCCCCCGCACATGTGAGAACATAAACCATCAACCTCGTCCGATTACTTTCGCACGGCTAGGAAGACCGACAGGGTGCTGATGGCCATCACCAAAAAGAAAGTTATCAGGAAATCTATTCCCCGCATGGCAACGGGGAAGGCGGAGACGATGAAGTTGTCTCCCATCTTAACGATGCCGAACTGCTGCTGCAGAAAGCAGATGAGGAACCCGACCAGCAGACCCACCAACACGCCTACGGAGGCAATCATCACCCCCTCTATCCTGAATATTTTGCGGACATCTGCCTGCTGCATACCCATACTTCGGAGGGTGGCCACGTCGCGCTTTTTGTCCAATACCAACAACGACAGGGAGGCAACCAGATTGAGAGTGGAAATAAGCACTATCAATGCCAGGATGAGGTATATGCCTAGACGTTCGCTTCGAAATACTTTGTAATAGATGGGCTGTTGCTCAAAACGGTCCTTGACGGTGAACTGGTCGCCCAACAGCTGGCGGATCTCTTCCTTCAGTTTATTGGCATTCTGTTTGGGGTCCAACGAAATCGCCAGGGCCGTACACTCATCGGGAGCATAGTTCATCAGCTTCCTCACAAAGCCTATATCGGCCACCACATACCGATTGTCGATATCTTGCTGTATGTAGAAATTGCCTCCGGGATAGGCGTATGCCGTATTCAAGGCCTGCTCCATGGTCATGCCCATTTCCGCACCGCGCTTGGGAATATGTACAGCCACAGGTACATTGGAAGCCTCTCTTATGGCAAGGTTATGGTATACTTCTGCGCCAAATAGCAGGAAGTAGACCGTCTCCTCCGGCAATTCTTCTTGTGCGCCCGACAGGGCATAGGAGGGGTCGACAGTGGCCTTCATCCCATACACCCCTTCATACATCAGCGTGTCCAACCCTGTTATCTTTGCGTAGTTTTCGTCAACCCCGCGCAGCGACACGATAGCCTGATTGTGACGATAGGTTATCCATGCATTCTCCTCCACCATGCACGACACTTGGTCCACCCCCTGCACTTGCTGCAGCTGTGCAAACGCCATGTCCTCGGTGTGGAAAGTCTTGCCCTTGGCGGGTTGCACCAGCAGGGGCGGGTCAAAAGAGTTGAAGAGGGACTGCGTGAGGTTGCCGATACCATTATACACGCTCAGCACCACTATTAAGGCCGTAGTGCTGACAGCAATACCGATAAGCGATATCCACGAAATGATATTGATGACCGTTTTCTGCTTGTGCGAGAAGAAATAGCGGCGGGCAATCAGGAAATTGAGGTTCATGGCGAAGTTTTTGCACCTTGGGCAGCCAAGCTTACATTCTTGGCAAAGCTGAAGGTTGGATTATGGGTAGGGGCTTTTCTGAGAGATCAGCATCCTAAACGGATATGCCCTACGGCTGCCACCTATGAGTCATGCGCCTTGGGCCGTACTAAAGGGTTATCCTTCGAGCAATACTATATCAGAAATCGATATGATTACTGTTTCAACAGGCGGTCGATTTTCTCAACATAGTCGAGGGAGTCGTCCAAATAGTAGTCCAGCTGGGGGATGATGCGCAGCTGCTTGGCCTCGCGGTTGCCCAAACGGCGGCGGATGTCGGAGGCATGGGTGAGTATGGCATCGATGATGCCCTGCTTAGTGGCCGGAACGGCAGCCTGTCCTCCCTGAGCCGGGATGTCGCCAATGGGCATAATGCTCACATGCACTCGGGCGATGGACAGGTCGGGCGAGATACGCACCCCGGTGACAGTGATGAGAGAATTGCCTAAAACAGGTTTCATCTCACGCAGGAAAATGTCGCCTAAGTCTTGTTGGATGAGGCGCGAAATTTTTTGTTGACGTGTGCTTTCCAAAATCGAAGACTCCTATTTTTTTACAACCGCCAGCCAATGCGGATGGGGATAAAGACGGTTTGCTGCACCAGCACAACCCCGGCCTCGATATAGACGCTGTGGTAGTTGCGGTCCATTTGCTGGTAGGCGTGGTCGTAAAACCAGTTCAGCCCGGCATACACCTCCAAATACTCGCTCATGGTAGTGCCGTAGTTGTTGTCGTTCATCAGCATGCTACCACCCACACGTGCACCCACCATGGGGGCAAAGGTGGCATTGATAGGACGGTAGTCCATGTCGACAAAAACCTGTGCCATGTGACTGGGGGTCAATCCCTTGTTGCCCTGATAGAGGGGCTGGCAATAGTTGTAGCCCAAGCCAAGGCCCAGAAAGAAGTCCTGGCTGATGTTGATTCCGTTGATGACATTCAAGCCGAAAGCCTCCTCATGGTCCCTCAAGTTATAACCGTTAGGGTCAGTGGGGTTGGTGCTGCCATCGCTGAGCTCTTTCTGTTTGCCATAGTTGCCTACATTGTGCAGATATCCAGCCTCTACCTTGAGCATGTATTCCACATTGGGCTTTTCCTGTTTGAACTGTGCCGTTGCCGAACTTGCGGCAGCAAGCATAACTATCAGTAAAACAATTTTTATATTTTTCATTGTACTATAATTTGCGACTGCAAAGATAAGAAATTATTTTTGATTAGCACCACATAACTTCCTGCAGGGAGATGGTGTTCGACACTCTCCTTGCTACGCAAGCCTTTCTTTTCCAACACTTTTCTACCTGCCATGTCCCGAATTTCGACATCAAATATTTTATCGTAAGACCCTAAGTCTATGGTGAAAGCGCCTTCTCGTTGGGGATTGGGATAGAGGGTGCAGCGCACTTTTGGGTCGTCCTGCAGCACAGGCTCTACCGAGACTATTGCAGTGTCCACCACCGCCAACGTATACTGACCCGCCAAGAGCCGTGCGGTAAAATAGCCTGACGTGCTAGTGCTGGAGCTAGTGCGGCTGCGAGAGACCATCTGCCAGGGGTGGTGCGGATTAGCTCGATAGAGCAGGCAGAGCGAGTCGAGTGTGGCGGATTTCTCATAGAAGCCCTCATCCAAAAAGGCCGCTCCATAGGTGTTGACGTAACCCTGGTTGTAGAGGAACCGACCGGTTACGTTACCGTCCCATGGGATGTTACCGTCCACCTGCCAGTATCGATTGGCCAAACGTACTATGCCTTCGGCTGTCGGACCTTCGGGGTGTGCGAAATGATGTCCCACATGCACCCATGCATTCCCAGCATCGGTTGCC
This sequence comes from uncultured Bacteroidales bacterium, assembly GCA_947168515.1. Lineage (GTDB taxonomy): Bacteria > Bacteroidota > Bacteroidia > Bacteroidales > P3 > Colimorpha. The sequence goes on along the minus strand of CAMVMF010000046.1, from coordinate 3,793 downwards.
TGCACCACAAAGATTTTGCAGAAACTATGCGTCAGATCTCTCAAGCCCCTATGCGAAAGGGGGACCGTATCGTCGGTACAGGCATCGGAGAGCTGATGGTGATAGTCAACCACAGCAAAGGCAGCCTCAAAAGGAAGGGCAAATGTCTGCGAGTACACACTGTCGTCGAACACCATCAGCTGGTCGCTCTGCTGCAGGTCGCGGCTGAAGAAGGTGACTGGCACACGGTTGCCGCGGGCGTAGTGCGGAGCCCCACGGAGCAACTGTCTCAAGGTGAGCGTGGCCTGGCGGCCCTCTATGGCAAGGGTGTCTATCGAATAGTCTACAAAACCGGGATTGAAGACATGGAAGTCGAAGAAGCCCGTCAAGTCAAGACCGCTATAACTGGAGAGACTGTCGCGCAGCTGAGCGGCATCCAGATTGCCAAAGGCGCAATTGCGGAATAGTCGGTTCATGCAGGCATAGAAGAGAGTGTCGCCCATGATACCGCGTAGCGAGTGCCACACCATAGCTCCCTGCTGATAGGTAGTGGTGCCGTAAGTGTAGTAGCGCGACATGCCCGAGAGCGCGCGCCATCCGCCATCATCCTGGTGGGCCGTACGCAGAACGGTGGAAAGCTTGTCCTGATAGTAGTCGGTGGCGGCCGCACGCCCCTGAAGGGCTTCGGTAGCCACTTCCTCGCAGAAAGTGGCACCCCCCTCGTTAATCCACATGTCGCCCTCGGAGGCACAGGTGACGAGGTTGCCGAACCAAGCATGGCCCAGTTCGTGGCAGATGGTCATGAGACATAATGGGTCGGTGGAGGCCATGCATTGCGAGACCAGGGCAATGTTGTTGGCATGCTCCATGGAACCCTGCGGCGTGGAAACATATCCCACTCGTTCCCAGCGGTAAGGGCCAAAGCAGCGCTCGTACATGGGTATTACCTCTTCCAACATGTCGAAGGTCGAGGCCACCTGACTACTGTCGTGCGTGGTGAAACCCAAGATAGCAGGATAGGTGCCATAAAGGCTCTCATACTGGCGTTCAATGAAATGAAAATCTGCCGTAGCCAAGCTGGAGAGGTAGGTGGCTATGGGGTAGTCCAGCTGCCACACGCTGGTGCTACTGCCGTCGTCATGGAAGACTTCGGACCGTCTGACCCCGCTACACAAGGCGCGCCATCCGGGTTTGGTAGTGACGGTGTAGCGGTAGGTGGCCTTGTCATAAAAATTGTCGCGGCAGGGATACCAACTGCGACCGAAGACATGGGGAAACAGTTTAAAGGCGCATCCTAAATTGTAATAGATATTGTTGTCCATATGCAAGCCTCCGAATCCATAATTCTCCACATATCCCCGAGTAGTGTATGGCACCGACACCACATGGGTGTCCCCTGCCTGCCCTCCAGTGAGATTGATGCGCAGCAACGCGTTGTCTCTGTCGTACATGAAGCCTCTTATCATCACTCCGTCTAGCAATACGGGCGAGAGCGAGTCGCAAATCAGGTCAAAGGTGACCGACCGACAGTCGCGGGTAAGCCTAAAAGTGATTTCCGCATTGGCCTTCAGCTGTTTGTCGATGGTTTTTCCCATATCCAACGTTAGGTCATAGTGCAAAACATCTATCGAGTCGGCCTCCGCCGTCTGGCCAAAGGCCCTTTTTTGAGGCAGAGCCAAACACAGTGGCAACAAAAAAAACAATATTTTTTTCATAAGTCTATGATATTATAAGTCAATAAGTAGCAGTCGAAAGAAGAGCTTTGGACTGCAAAGATACAAAAAAAAATTTTGGTGGAATAAAAAAAAGTTCATACTTTTGCAAAGTGATATTAAAATGATATTAAATCAAACATAAAAGAAAACAACAAACAATTTAAAAGTTTAATGGTTATGGAAACAAAAGAGTTTAGCAAAAGAATGACCGCCTGCAATAACGGGTTCCTTCATCTTATTATCAATTTGGCCATGCTGGTGGGCATCATCGCTGGCACCATTGCTCTGGTCGGCCCCCACGACGACTTGGCCATCCTCCTCTGCTGCGTGGGCAGCGTGGTCTATCTGCTGCACTGCATCGGCTTTATGATTATCCAGCCCAACTTGGCCCGCGTGCTGACCTTCTTCGGCAAGTACCGTGGCACCGTGACCGACAACGGATTTTTTTGGGTCAATCCCTTCTATGGCAAACGTCGTCTCTCGCTCCGCGCCCGCAACATGGATGTCGACCCCATCAAGGTCAACGACAAGAACGGCAACCCCATCATGATCGGCCTCGTGCTGGTATGGAAAATCAAGGACACCTACAAAGCCTGTTTCGACATCGAGGTAGAAACCACCACCACCGTGGATAAGGACGGCAACAAGACCACCCGCAGCAACGGCTACGACAACTTCGTCAACGTACAGAGCGATGCCGCCCTGCGCAAAGTGGCAGGCCTCTATGCCTATGACAATATCGACAACAACCACACCGAGGAAATCACCCTCCGCAGCGGCGGCGAGGAAATCAACGACCGCCTGGAAGAAGAGCTGCGCAGCCGCCTTTCCATCGCCGGCATCGAAGTAGTCGAGGCTCGCATCAACTACCTGGCCTACGCTGCCGAAATTGCCAGCGTCATGCTGCGCCGCCAGCAGGCCGATGCCATCATCTCCGCCCGCGAGAAGATTGTGGAGGGAGCCGTCAGCATGGTCGACCTCGCCCTCAAGAAACTCTCTCAGGACAACATCGTTGAGCTGGACGAGGAGCGCAAGGCAGCTATGGTGAGCAACCTCTTAGTAGTCCTCTGTGCCGACGAGAGCGCCAGCCCCGTCATCAACACAGGCACCCTTTACAATTAATCGCCATGAAAAAGAGTTTTGCACTGAGGGTAGATGCCGAAGTCTATGAGGCCATCGAAAAATGGGCTGCGGACGAGTTCCGCAGCACCAACGGACAGATAGAGTGGATTCTGTCCGAGGCCCTCAAACGTGCCAAACGCACCCCTCGCAAGAATTCTCAAGAACCCAAATCGGAAGAATAACCGCACCCACACCATGGAAACACGTAAAGTTATCGGATACTTACTTTTTGCCTTGGCGGCCATCGTCTGCCTGGTGTCCAACGTATGGTTCATCGTCAAGATGCCCGCTGGGGCGGAGAAGGTGGAGACCCTGCTCACCCATGCCCTGCCCGAGGTGGCCATCGTGGCCGCCATCGCCTTCATCATCACCCATCCCACCACCGTGACCAACAAGGTCCACCTGAGTCTCCGCCAACCCCACATCAAGCGCAAGTCCTACATGAACATCGACCCCGACGGCTATCGCTACGTTTCCTTTGGGGCCATGACCCTGTTCATCACCCTGGCCTTCGCCTTCGACGCCTTCAAGCTTCTTGGTGCGGGCCTCCTGACCCGTGTCAACACCGAGGCGGCGGTCATTGTGCTTGCCTTCGGCTGCATGGCTGTCACCATCTGGGCCGAAGTCAAGGCTTGCATGGCAGCCGTGCGCCGCGGCACTCCCAACCAAAACTAACCCCATCATTTAAACTAAAAAGTAAAAACTAAAAACTACCTCAACCCTCAACTCTCAACTCTCAATTCTCAACTCTCAATTCTCAACTCTCAACTCTCCATTCTCCACTCTCAATTCTCAATTCTCAACTCTCAATTCTCAACTCTCAACTCTCAATTCTCAACTCTCAATTCTCAACTCTCCACTCCCTCCCCCGCCACCTTTTTAGTTTTTAGTTTTTACATTGTACTTTAAAATAAAAAAATCTGACAAAAATGGACGAAATTCTCCGTATCGAAGGTCTCAGCAAAACCTTCACCCTC
>CAMVMF010000045.1 GCA_947168515.1 uncultured Bacteroidales bacterium | reverse complement strand
CCATTCGTAGTTAGATTCGTGCAATTCGTGTTCAAAAGTCATTAATAGAAGTCCCTTAATAAAGAGCCACTTTAAGAACGTTGTCGGAGACGGAACGTTGCCGGAGACAAACGCTGAGGAAACCCTCCGCGAGAACGTACCGCACCAACGTTTCGAAGAAAAGTCTTACTACATGGGGTCGCACCACTTCTGTTGCGGCCCTTTTTATTTGTGTGTACTGACATAGGCTCTCGGTTGCCAGACGCTTGCTAATTCCAAAGGCACAGCCACATGCTCCTGTTGCTTTTTACCCATTCGCCACTCAGCTCAGCCATGCTTTTTCCGTGAGAGAAAAATGCCCTTTTCACCTCCCCCGCCGACCTGACTTGAACTAAGACGGTTCTATTTTGAAAAATAGTAGTATCTTTGCACCTGATTACATCGGCTGCAAGAGACCATGAGGTCCATGGCCCTACGGCAGCCCTAACAACACAACCACATGCAAACAACAAAGTTAATCATCAGCCCGGCCAGACCGGAGGAGACTCCTGTCATCTACGATTTTATTCACCAAATGGCCATTTATGAGAAGTGTGAGGAGGATTTTGTGACCGACGAGGAGACGCTGTACAGCTCTCTCTTTGTGCAACATGCGGCAGAATGCCTGCTCTTGCGCGAGGAAGGCTGCGAGAGCGTGATAGGCTTTGCGGTGTTCTTCCACAATTTCTCCACCTTTGTGGGTCGGCGCGGCCTCTATGTCGAGGAGCTGTTCATCATCCCCGAAAAACGTGGAATGGGCTACGGCACTGCCACCTTGCGCCATCTGGCCAAGATTGCTGTCGAGCGCAACTGCGGCCGTATGGAATGGATCTGCATCGACTGGAACCTGCCGGCCCTCTCGGTCTACCGCGCCATCGGAGCCATCCCTATGGACGAGTGGACCATCCAGCGCATGAACGAGCAGACCCTCAAACAATTCGCCCAAGGAGAATAGCCCTCCATACGCCAACAAATAGCCTAGCGGTGAACATGATGTTCTCAATAGTTGTCTTCGTTTAACCGCATTGTTCATCTTCCCCAAAACTCTTAAAAAGAATAACAATTTCTTTTTAGTTTCCAAAAAAAATGTATCTTTGCACTCTGAAATCAGTTGGCCCGCATGCCCCAAAGAGCCATGCCACATCTGGTTCAACCATGTCAAACCCCTTAATATCAACAAAAAATGAAAAAGTACGTTTGCAACATCTGCGGTTATGTCTACGACCCCATCAACGGTGACCCTGACAACAACATTGCCCCCGGCACACCATTTGAAAAGCTCCCCAGCGATTGGGTGTGCCCCCTCTGTGGTGTGGGCAAGGAGGATTTCAGCCCCGTCGACGAGTAATCGCCGCCACCCGACATACAGAATATAATGCTTGCGCAGATTTCCACAAGGTCTGCACAAGTGTTTGTATTGCACAGTAGCCACCGTCTATCACTCACGCCCCCATGTTCCTACACATCGACTGCAACGCCTATTTTGCCTCCTGCGAGGTGGCCACCCGTCCCGGACTGGCGGGGAAACCTGTGGTGGTGGCCAACGAGACCGAGAACGGCGGCGGCGTCATCCTGGCCCTCACCGCCGAGGCCAAGGCCTTGGGCCTCAAGCGTGGCATCCCACTCTTCCAGGTGCGCAACCTTATCAAGATGAACAATGTAATCATCTGTCCGGTGGACCACAAGAAATACCGTCGCATCTCACACCAGATAATGGAAAACGTGCAGCGGCAGGAGATTGTGCAGGACTTTGTGCAATACTCCGTAGACGAGTTTTTTGGCACCCTGCCCACCGACGACCCCGACGAGCTGCGCCACTACGCCACTCAGGTGAAAGAGATGATTGCCGACACCACCAGCATCCCCGTCAGCTGCGGCCTCTCGCAGAGCTACACCCTGGCCAAGGTGGCCACGCACTATGCCAAGCACTACAAGGGCTACAACGGTGTGTGTGTACTCATGCCCGAGAATCGGCAGAAAGCCCTTTCCATGCTCGACATCGCCGACATCTGGGGCATCGGACGGCAGAGTCGCGCCAAACTCTACAGCCTCGGCATCCGCACCGCCCAACAGCTGGTGGAGAGCGACGAGAAACTCCTCATGAAAATCTTTTCCGTGTCCGGTCTCAACACTTGGCGCGAGCTGCGGGGCATTCCCTGCATCGACCTCCACCGCCCTGCCAAACAGCGCAGCATCATGCAGAGCCGCACCTTTGCCTATATGACCGACGACATCAAGACCCTGGAGCAGGACATACGCACCTACGCGGCCTCCTGTGCCGCCAAGCTGCGCGAACAGAAGAGCGTCTGCCGCACGGTGCAGGTATTCCTCTCTACCAACCGCCACCGCGAAGACCTGGCGCAGTACCGCAACAGCATCGGGGTGCACCTCCCCTCCCCCACGGCGGACACCCCCACCATCGTCAAAGCCGCCGTGTCCGCCCTCCACGGACTCTACAAAGAGGGCTTCCTATACAAACAGGCGGGCGTCATCCTCACCAACATCACCGAGGAAGAAGGCATGCAGCTCGACCTCTTCTCCGAACCCGAAGACCAACGCCACCGCAAGCTTATGCAAATCACCGACGCCATCAACAAGAAATTCGGCGACGACACCATCAACTTCGGACTATGACAGAGGAACCACCAATAACCTTATAAGTTAGAAGGCCACCCTGTTTCCACTACATATCAGTACTTGATTTTAAAATAGTCAAGCAGGGTTCTAAAGGAATCCTGGGCCGTCAGACAGGTGTCGCGCAAATAGCCGTTGACATCCCCCCAGTGCTGAATGCCACGGTAATAGAAGAGTCGCAAATCTTCGGTGACTATGAATGGCACAATACCTGCCTGTAGGCATTGCCAAAACATCACCAGCCGTCCTACACGGCCATTGCCGTCCTGAAAAGGATGAATGCGTTCCATCTGAACATGGAAATCCAAGACATCGTCAAACGTCACATGTCGCAGGGCATTATATTCTGCCACAAGGGCTTTCATCCTTTTCCGCACCTCGCCAGGACTAGTGGTGTCCATGCCACCGACCTCATTGGGCAGCTGCTTATACTCGCCAACCGAGAACCAGTCCTTCAGGCTATCCGTGGTATTGCATTTGAGTAGCAGATGCAACTGCTTGATGTGAGCTTCTGAAATCTTCTCGTGGGCATGGTCGATGACATAGTCAATACAGCGAAAGTGATTCACCGTCTCGACAATATCATCTATTCGTGTGTCCTCTGTAGTGGCGCCTAAAGTGGCTGTCTCGAAGATAAATCGAGTCTGCTCCTTAGACAATCGACTACCCTCCATATGGTTGGAGTTGTAAGTGAAGTCTATCTGAATGCGGTGATAAATGCCCCCTTTCAGGCTCATCTCCTTCTCTTCTCTCAAACGGGCAAGAAGAGGAGAGATCCTCTTTCCCCTTTTCAACGGCAACCCTGCATCGGCAGGGATGTTCCACGTCTTCCCAGTCAGAAAGGCACCCGCTATTTTCCCTGTGGCACAATAGTTTCTAACGGTTCGTTCACTAACGCCATACTTCTCAGCAAATTGAGCTACAGATAGATACTCCATATTATCGGCAAATTTTCACTAAAAACACGCTGCAAAGATACTACTTTTTGCCGATACCGGCAAAAAAATCACGCAGCGATCAAGACAAACGCATGAAGACTCCTCAAATCAGAACGATATTACCTCAACCTCATCCCTGATTTTTCTTGAGACATTTTTCGGCCATATGGGTTTCCCGCGTCAAAGGAATACCCTTTTGTGCCTGTTATCAATTTGCTTCTTGGTGGTTGCTCTTAGTCTATTCTTCTGCTACCTTCAAGCTCGACTAAAAAGGAACCGGCGGCATTGTCATGAACGACTTATCCTCAGGGGCTCGGCTCTCTAGCCATTTTTTAACAAGCAAAAAAAATGTCTTTTTTCTTCCAATCCAAATAAAGGGTGTATTTTTGCATAAAAAATCGAGAACAAATGGGTATCACTTACGACAGCATTTTGCAACGTTTCGTATTCCACTTTGAGCATGATGGCAATAGCAATAATGTCAGCCTGACGGGCACTGGCTATCAGGTGGAGGCATTTGGCAATTGTTTCTATTATGGCTATGAATTTGCAGAACAGGTAGATGGGGCAGTGCGCAGTGCTTTCATCAAGCATGTCAAGTATTCGGGACCCATACAGCAGAATCCGGACCTTGCCACCTTCATCAAGAAAGCCGTGGATAACCTTAGTCATAAAATTAACCTCTACGACTATAACCTAGTGGTGATGCCCGAGTCGTCCAGTAAGGTGAACGACTATATGCTGCGCTATATCTACCGTTTTGCCCAACCAACGCTGCGCAAAATGGAACTGGTAAAGAACTTACCGGCCAACATCACTTTCGATATGGATGCATACGAGCAGCAGTATTTGGACGATGTTTTAGAAAACGGCCGTCCGCGCTATACCGCAGCCCAGAAAGATGAAGCCAAGCAATCCATCAAACAGATGCTCGACCTCATCCATAAGAAAGACTACTTCACCATTGCCAAGGACGTGAGGAAGAGCCGGTTCCGCCCCTACATGATGCAGTTTCTCAAATTTGCCAGCAAAGCGGACGAACAACTCTGCGCCATCATACGACAACAGAATGTGCTCATTGTAGACGACATAGCCACCAGTGGCTCTACCATCAACGAAATCCTCCGCACCCTGCGCATCCTCAACGAGGACAACAATATCACCATATTCAGCCTTATCGGTCGCAAAGACCTGATGGCAGATGCTAACTGAAGTAGGCCATTCTATAAAGAGGAAGCCCCAACCATGTGGTCGGGGCTTCCTCTTTATCAAGTTGTCGCTTTACGGTTATCAGCCGAGGCGTTTGAACTGGCAGGTGATGGTGCAGGTATCAAATATCTCAGCAAGGCCTATACACATACCGTGTTTCCCATGCTCAGATTTGTGTTGAGCCGACGAGTAAAACGAAATCACACTGCAGTACCCATACGTTAGCACTCATTGCTCCTTCTGTACAAGTTGGGTTAGAAATTATTGGTGTCCGATAAAACTATTTTTGGATAAGTTGAAAAAAAGTAGGGCTGACATTTTGTGGTGTCAGCCCTTTGGTTTATCTTTGCAGTCGCTAAACAAAAAAATATAAACCAATGAGCAAAGATACGAATTTTATCGGACAGCCGGTATATGTACAATTGTTAAATCTCGTAAACCGAGAGAGAATCAAGAAGATAAGTTCGCGCGGAGGGTATGACAGATACGTCAAAAAACTGGACGGATACACCCACTTTGTGTCATTTTTGTTCGCTGTGCTAATGCGTTTCGACACGCGACTTGCACATGAAAGGGTGTGTTATATTACCATCATTTTGTTGGCTTTTTACAGCCCGCTGATGTTGTAGAGGTGTATCTTCATCTTGTAATTACCATCATTTTGTTGGCTTTTTACAGCTGGGAGCTACCAGCAGGCCTACGACGACATGCTTGTAATTACCATCTTTTTGTTGGCTTTTTACAGCCGCGGTCAAACTCGCTGCTCTCATACCCCTCTTGTAATTACCATCATTTTGTTGGCTTTTTACAGCCTTTCGTCATGCCCTTCAATTCCTCTTTCACTTGTAATTACCATCATTTTGTTGGCTTTTTACAGCCCTCCGCCGAGATCGACAAGCAGATTGCCACTTGTAATTACCATCATTTTGTTGGCTTTTTACAGCGGGCCGCGTGAATGTAGGAGATAAGGTCTTCTTGTAATTACCATCATTTTGTTGGCTTTTTACAGCTCGCAAAGTCGCAGCCAGTAGGACGTGCCACTTGTAATTACCATCATTTTGTTGGCTTTTTACAGCCCATCTAAAACAATGGGTTTACCAGCAAAAGGATAGCATTCATCTGGTACTTGTGAAACTCGCGCTATACTCTCACGGATAAGTCCGTTACCTGTTATTTCTGCGTTTTCACTTCCTAGAGAATTATTACAATCTTTTCGGCCAACGCCACCATTGTGACGATTAGCGACCGTCTCTTCTTGAGGTTGACACCTCAAATGTTTATTTGATACACCCACAAAAAAGAGTGCATCCCGTTCATAATGCCGAATTGCTTTAAAACGTTCCTGTTCTGCGGTTTCAAGTCTGCAGAAAATAGGATAGTCGGCATTCATTTGTTCTATATCGTAGTTATCTACTGTTTTTTCTATATTACGACTGTCCGTTTTAAGCCTTGCGTGTTGAAGGTTAAATGCGGAAAGCATATCGCGCTGATGTGTGTGTCCATTGCTCAACGTAATGCTACGTTCATTTACTGCATGTTTTGTGAATTCTCCATTTGTGAAGTCAAATTGCGTGGCTGCATAACCAACATCCACTTTGTGCAATTCTCCACCTAATGATTTGACTTTGCTTTCAAGGATAGAGACAAACATCGCTGGAGCATGGTGAGCAACTGACTTTCCATAACGCTTCTTGCAACGATAGTTCCCTTTTTTGTTTTTTGTAGTCTCTTTGGCTCTTCTTACCCAGGCATCAATAGGGTTGTTCTCAACAATAAATGTATCACCCTGCGATAGTAGAGCATTAGCCATTGCCAAATGCTGCTGTTTTCTTATTTCAGCCTGTCTGCGAAATAATTCTTTGCGGACAAGTTTTAGTTTATTGTATCTGTTGGAATAATTCCAAACTCGGCGTTCCCTATTTTTAATAGTTTTGAAAGTTCCATCTGCATTATAGTTCTGCGGATTGGTTGCCCTGCGACTTCTGTCAAGTTTACGGTTTACAAGATATAATTCGTGTTCAATATCATCGCATTTGTCAGCAAGTTTATCGAAGTGAACGCCCATTAGGGAAGAAGTGGCAATCGTTGATGGCCCAATATCTATACCCACGTTGCCACGGCCTAATGTTCGACCCTTCTGTGGTTTCTCTCCGTCAATGGTGAGTTGCAGATAGTATTTGTTTTTGCCTCGGATGGATTTCCTGACAACACTTATCTCTCGAATACTTTCAAGTCCACCTTTTAGTGCTTCTACAGCATACCCTTTCTTCTCTCGACTGAAATCAATTGGGAGTTTGATTAAGTTGGCGAAACCACCCCGTCTGCCATTCGTGTTGTAGGTTATATAACCTTCCTCTAAATTAATAGTAAAGCCTGGATAACTTATTTTGTCATCACTCTTTTTTATGCGAGTGGAAAACGAATTGACATCACCATATTCTCTCTTGGAAATGTGCTTTGCTTTAAATTTGTATAAGCGATCCTCCCATGCTTTCATAATACGCGCCCCAAGTTCTTCCAAGATGTAGCTATTGATGCCAAAATCTGACAAGGTCTTGTCTTGTCCTAATTTATATGAGCTTAATTTGGATACGTATTTGGCAATAGAATTGGACGCAGTTGTATTAGATTTTTTCCATGTGGGGAATTTTATTTCACATGGATCGCCATCTATCTTAATGTAGAAAGGGTGTTCGGCAAAGAATTTCCCTTTCTTTTTTGTGTCTTTACCACATTCTTTATATGCTTTTTGTTGCGAGAAATAAATGTACTGACGCAGCAATTTATGTTGCACCATGTTATAGACTTGGCGCAACAATTCATAGCGTTTGTCGAGGATGTCAGCTTGCCATTTCTCGACCTTCAGCGGTAGTGTCAATACAAAATTTTCTTTCGCCATATAACTGTATTTTCAGTTTGCAAAATTACAACTTTTTTCTGACGTGACCAAGCACCACCCTTCAATAAACAAGTAACTTTTTGGGTTAATTGAAATTAGATGTGACAGGCTATAAAAAGTTGGCCACACGGTAGAGGAAGAAGTCAAGGTCGCGGGAGCCTCTGTTCTTGATGGCGGCGAGCTGGATGTGTAAGTATGCTTGTCAATCCTCCGCAGGCAGCAGGCCGCGGTGGCGGAGGGACTGGACAAAGGATTCTTTGCCGGGGAAGGGGCTGTCGCCGTCGGTGGCACCGCCGTGGTAGCAGAAACAGACTTGGGGCGAAAAGGGAATGACGTTGTAGGCGTTCATCTGGCGGCGCATCTGCTCGGGAGTATAGGGCCTGAGTGTCAGCTGGAACCAATAGGTGGCGAAGCCACTATTGCGGTAATGGAAGCGAGCAAGGGCGGTGGGCTTATATAGGCACACGTTTTTGCACCTGAGATTCTTCATGAGGGCTGTCAGACTGTCTTGCAGTGATGGCGGGAGAACCAAGACGGTGTCCGCGCATGAGTCTTTGACCATGGGATAGCCCCAATAGTCGGAGTCAGGTGCGAGGCACTTGACCGTGTAACTGCCTTTTTGATTATACACCAACAGGGTGCTATCGGGCATGACTTCATAGAGACGCCGAGCCAGCAGCTCCATATCGGTGCGGTTCTTCAGATAGTACTTCTCCATTTGCTGAGGGGCATGCCTCTCGCCCGGAGGCAGAAGGCCGAAGACAATGAAGGGCAGCACAGCGATGCCCAAAGACCAAAACAGGATAACCCTTGCCCGACGGCAGCGCAAGAAGAAAAACGACTGGATGACCAACACCAGCCCCAAGGGTACGGTAACCACCCCCACAAAGGAGAACGACATCCATACCAGCCCAAAGAGGTCCACTTGGTAAAAGAGGTAGTCAACCATTGCGAAGAGAAGCAGCAAGCTGTTGATGACACAGACAACAATGCCTGAAACTGCCACCCAAGAGGGTATTTCCCTATATCTCTTCGAGCCCATTACCAGCCGTTAGAACATATAGCCCATTTTGATGTAGAGGTTGCTGAACTTGCCGTTGTCCTGCTTGTCGAGGGCGGTGGCCCAGTCGACGCTGAGGACAAAATTGTCGTTCATGGCCACCTTGAGGCCGCAGCCTGCCGAGAGGTGGAGGCTGTGGAGGCGGCTCTCGTCATAGAAAGCATCGAGGCCCGCATCCCCTGGCACGGAGTCGGCCAACTCCAGCAGGCGGGGGTCGGTGACCACACGGTCGTAGGGCTGCACCACCATGCCTGCATCCATGAAGGGGTTGAGACCCACATAGAAATTCTCCTTGCCGATGCGGAAGCTGGCCACCTGCACACGGAACTCTACATTGGCGAAAGCCACCCCTCGGGCCAAGATGCGGTTGCGCATAATGCCGCGGATGGAGTTGGCCCCGCCCAGTCCCTCATACACCACCCGCTGCATATAGAGCTGGTTGAGGTAGGTGTTGAGGTAAAAAGGGCTCTCGCCCGCCACATTCAGCTGCGTACCCAGCCGGTAGGCAAAGGTGAGCCGACGGGGGATAATGGGGAGGTAATGCCGCCAGAAAGCATTGAACTTTAGATTGTTGAACGCACTCATACTGCCTATTCCAGCATAATAGGTAAGAAAGGCGTCGGCATGGATGCCGCGGCGCGGATTCTGCTGACGGTCGCGGGTGTCGAAGGTGAAGCCGCCATGCAGGTAGGGATGCACGCCGCCGTCGGCCTCGGCCTGGCCAATATAGCCCAGTTGGACATACTTGTCGTAGAGCGTGGGCACCCCTTCGGGCAGTTTGTTCTCCTCTTTATTGGCGAACTTGTTGAGCCGCGCCACGTCCACGGTACCCACATTATAGTGCAGCAGGCCCAGACCAGCATTCCAGTACCAGGGACGGGAGATGGTGCCCTGCAGGTCGGCACTGAAGCGGAACATATCGCGCTTGAACTTATAGTAGGCCCGGGTCTGATACTGCCCGTCGGTCTGGTCGGCATAGGCGGGGACATAGTACGACTCGTAGCCGTTGAAGCCGTAGAAATCGCACATCTGGTCGGGCATATAGGTGAGGTCCACACTCAGTCGGTGGCCGGGAATGAGATACTTAGAGTCATACGACAGGCGGAAGAGTCCGTACTGCTTGGTGGTATAGGCAGCCTCGGCATAGAAAGAGTGGTAATATTCGGGATAGATAGCCCCGTCGCCAAAATAATAGATGTTGGTAAGGGCTCCATACTGGAAGCCGAGGTCGGCATCAAAAGCCACGCTGGGCAAGACGCCGAAAGTCCAACCCTTGCGCACATTGGCATTAGTGTCGGCCTGTTCGCCCTGAGCAAGAGCTGCCGAGCCACTAACGAGTGCCACTATTAAGAACAAAAAAAGCTTTTTCATTTTTTATGGTGTGATTAAAGATTGCAGACGGGTGGAAAGGCAAGAAATATACAACATCTAAGACTTAGAAGTCTTCTTGAACAGCCTCTTGCGGAAAATAAAAAGGGAGAACAAGACAAAACAGACCACCATGATTCCCAATGTGATGAGGCAGTGCTTCATGCTCTGCGGTCCCACCCCCATGAGCAGCAGCACGGGGAAGCCAAAGGCAATGGCGGGGATGGTCTGCAGCACCAGGTTGTTGGCGGCGGGAGTCTCGAACTTGGGGTCGATCTCGCGCAGCAGAATCATACCGTTGCTGGCAGTGCCGGTGAGCATGCCGAACATGGAGAAGAACCCTTCGTATTGATAGTCGGGATAGAGGTGGCGGCAGCAGGCGCGCACAAACCAGAAGGTGACCACGGCCCCCAGGGTACACACCAGCAGCAGGGGCAGCCAGATGCCGCGCAGATTGGTGAAGTCGATGGCGGCGGTGCCGGCCACAATCATAAAGTCGAAGCAGGTGCCGGCAATGCGGTCGAGGGTGTAGTTGTTGATATACTCGCGCTCCATCAGATGCACCTTGCGGGCGCGGTTGATAATAACCTTAAGCAGCGAACCGAAGATGGTGCCCCAAAGGAAGTTGAAGCCCCAGAACATGGGTTTGAGGGTCTTGGTGCCGAAGTCGCCCAAGTCCATCTGTTGCACACCATACATGAAGAGGAACACCACCGAGTAGACCAGCAGCACAAGGCTCACCTGCACGGTCATCTTGTCGATAGACTCGGCATGCGGGATCTCGTTCTCCGACTCATAGTCGGCCAGCGTGTACTCCTCCTTGTAGTCGCCCACCTTCATGGTCAGACGACCCTTGCGGCGCAGGATGTTCATATAGACCACCCCGATGAGACTGCCCAGGATAAAGCCCGTGGCGGCAATGCTGAGGCCGAAGTCGGAACCGTGGAAAGCGATGCCCTGGTCGGCGGCAAAGCCGGTGTAGGTGACGCCGAAGTTAAGGGCCTGTCCGGGTCCCTGGCCGTAGCCCATGGGCAGCAGCAGACCTGATGCATAGAAGAAATCATGGTTGTTCCACCACAGAAACAGTGGGATAGTAATCAGCAGACCCACAATGCCTTGGATGATGTAGGTGCTGGCGGTGACAGCACCCGTCTCCACCACTTTCATGGTGGTGGTCTGGCTCTTTATCTTCTTGTTCTTGAGGGCCATGGCCACGAAACCCAATCCAAGGGCATGATAGGTGATAATCTCCATGGAGCTCTTGTTGACCAACTCATGGAAGAATCCTAAAGGTTTGACACAGAGGATGATTAACCCAGCCACCAGTGCCGTGGGCAGCAGGCTGCGGCGCAGCAGGGGCACGTTGCAGCGGATGAGGTTGGCAATCAGCAGTGCCACAATAATGATAAAGAACTGGATGAGCCATCCCCAAGCTGAAAGTGAAGCAAACGATGTCATATTATTCTATCTTTTGAATTTGCAAAAATACATATTTTTCCTTAATTAGCAAACTATGATAGGGACAAACAAGAAAAAAAATCGAAAACTCATCTCGGAAAAGTGTAAAAATCCTGAAATTCATCAGGTCCTAGCCTCATGAACATAATCTCAAATCGGTCATTAGACCGACACTTGTTCACAATGTCCTCATTTCAAGGTCCATTAAGGCCCTATCAGCGTTTCTTTGGGCATCTTGGCCTCATCCCTGTCTTGACGTAGCCCACTGCGACAGCGATGCAGCCCATCTGCTCGAAACAAATACTAATCTGACACAAAACCTAACGATCAATTTGGGTTATAGCACCCCGCCCCTATCCTTTTCTAACAAACCGACTGATACGTTCATTCACAATGCGTACATAACTACGGCGCAGTTTTTCAGACAACTGGCTATCTTCTATTTTTCGCACTACTTCATCCGGCAGAACGGAATATTTGTCCAGAATACGTCGCAGGCGCAGTTCAACAAGGCCAATTTCTTTACCGAACGCCTCAAAATCCTGCCTGCAGGGATGGCCCGTGCGGAGATAGGCCTCACTCTTTGGCAGGCTGGAAGAGAGTCCTGCAGAGAGTGCAAAATCCTCGTCACGAACATGCAGGGCGGTGTTCATCAGGTCGTAGGCAGGCGACAGCCGATAGCCTTCATCATAACGGATAATGGAAAAATTCTTCAAATGGGCATCGCCATTAGCAAATATATAATTGAAGACAACCAGCTCAAAGAAACGCTCCAGTTCCACCATCCAGGCCTCTGTATAGCGGCGTATGGCCATGGCCATATCATAATAGGAGCCTCGATATTTGAACACAATCCCCTCACTGGCCTCACTCCGCCCTATCAGCGTGGCCATGTCTTCCATTGGATACTTGGTACCATCGGGTCTGAGGTCGAACCGTCTGGTGATATAGACCGAATGCCCGATGGGTGTTGAACAAAGACCATGAGCAGCGGTGGAGATGCCATATACCTGCGAAGCAATTTGCATGGTCAGGTATTCATTGGCAGGAATCTGCCAGCTCTCGTTGAGGCTCGTATCCCAAGGGGCGGGTTTCAGTATGTGGGTGGCCCGTTCGCCGTCCCTGGCCAGTCGGATTTTCCTGCCATCGACAACTGCTGGGCACTTCTCCTGCACACCCGACAACGAAATGAGTTGCATCGAATGGGTCACCTCATCGGTATGGTGGCGTTGGTCCAAATCGAAGTCAAGTGCCAGCGAAACACGTGCACTGTCAAACAACTGACTATTCTTCTTCATTCTGTACCTCCTTAACACTTACTGCCCCTATAGTGTCGACCCCTGCCATGGCGCATAGAATGCCAAACAAGTCGTTCTCGTCCAAATGATGCTGACGGCACACCACATGGCGCAATGCCCCTTCTGGCAGCATATTAGCAAAGAATGGGAACAAACGGTCGCTCTCATAAGAAGTCACCCTTTTCGGAAATGTAACTGAAATAGGAGGGTGACTTCCAACCAGATAGGAAGGATCATATTCAAAACGATAGCCTTTGCCTGGGGTCTTTTCGGTCAAGACACCGGCAGGCACTTCATTCCATAATATTTCCAATCGTCTCATTTTCAAAATGTCTAAATTGTACATCTCATTCGATAGACTATCTCCATGCCCAAGACAGCCAAAAGCTTTTCGGCTGTCTTGATGGAAGGATTCCCCTTGCCTCGCTCGATGTCCTTCACCGTGGCAAGGCTGACTCCCGACATTTCCGCAAGGTCATTCTGGGTGATTCCTAGCTGCATTCGTCTTTCTATTAATGTATTACTCAGTTCCATACCGGTCTAATATATTATACTTTTTCGGTGCAAATATACAGTTTTTTTGGATTTCTGGCAAAAAAGTGTAATATTTTATACTTTTTCTAGGGGTCGCAGAGAGACCTCAAAACGGAAACACGGTATTGCGGCACGGGTCCTGCCATGCATCAGCACTCAAAAAGACAGGCTCCGATTCATTATTATTCTCGTTCGCCATTTATACTACATTTCAGAACATAATATAAGATATAAATTAAGGGAACATCTAAAAACACGAAAAACACTAAATAAAAAGATAGTAAATATTGCTTATTAACTGGTTCAAAAGGTAATGGGTTATTTAATTGTCGATTAATAGAGGTGGCCTAAACAAAGTCGGAAGAGGCGGGTGGTGTTCCTATTTTTTAACATACAATTGCCATCTAATTGACCATTAATAACTGGATAATTCATGGCCATTGGTGATAAAAAAGGCACAATCCGGCTTGGCTGTTGCAAAACATTGAGTTCTTGGTCCGTTAGGTCATTTTCGTCGCCATAGTAAAGAATAAACACCTGATAACTAATACCTTGCCACTAATGCATCCAGATAAACACTTGAGGACCAATGTCTTTCCGTCAAGGCGAACGAACCCACTGCGAATCTTCGGCGAAGTATCGACTAAGTTCGCCGAAAGCGACAAAAAATCCCCATACCATTCCGTTGGACCGTCCAGACGGGGGTATGGGGGTTGGGGGGAATGTGTATCGCTTAGTCCTGCTTGCGGACATTGGCCTCAAGTGCCTGTCGGACAAGCCGCTTGACTTCGAGGGTACGTGCCTCCAAATGGCTCTGCTTTTCGGGTTTGTACAGGTCGGCATACTGGATCTTACCCAAAGAGATGTTCGGTTTCTTCAGGTTGCCGTTCACATTCACAGCCAGACGGGCGGGCAACGGACACTTGAGCAGTTCCAAGTGATAGTTGCACATGTTGTCGAGGGTATGCTGACCTGCTATGCAGAGCTGGTAGTTGTGGAGGTTGAGCAGGAACGGATAGACCCGAATTTCTTTGCGGAGGACGGTGGCTTCGACACTGATGCTGTCGACACCGATGTTGTTGTCCTTCTCGCGCCAATTCTTGAACTGCAACAGCTTGGCAATCTGCGCCAGCGAAGCGTTGTCCATCACCACCAAGTCCTTGCCGCTGAAGGCGGCGGCACCTATGAGGGTGGACATCTTGGGCTTGTAATAAGCATCCAAAGCGCCCTCGACAGCGAGGTGGAAATTGCCTTTACCCTCGAAAGCAGACAGCATGGGCACCAAGGTATCGATAGAAGGTATCATGTCCAGCAACTCCTCAATCTGGATATCCAGCAGGTGGAAGTCGAGACCCACGAAGAGGTGGTTGACACGGGGCGACTTATACACTCCCGTGAGCTCCATGCGGGCAGCCTTACAGGTGAAACCAATCTGGTCGAGCACCGCGGTGCCGTCGTTGACGGTGACGGAACCTGCCAAATCGTTGAGGTCGTTGCCGAAAGCAACACAACGAGAAATATGGGTATTGAGCTTCACATTGACATCCTTGGGTACGATGAAGGGGTTAGCCTCTTTGGGCACATTGTCCTCTATCCGTTGCTGGGTCAGGGTGTCCTCGTCGGTACCCATGCCGCTGAGGATATTCATCAGCTGGTCTATGTCGGCATATTTGGAACTGAAGTTGACATTGCCTGTGAGCATGTCGGTGTGGCTCAACCAGTCCTCCAGGCCATAAAGCTTACCGTGGAGGTGGTAGTCCGAAACACCCCAAAGGACGTCGGCCTTGGCGATGTTGACCACCTCGGGCTTATAGTTGAACTCGAAATTGGTCAGACGCACCGGGTCGCTCATATTGGACATTGCCAGCACTCCGCGATGGATGTCGATGTCCAGATCGGGGTTCCACTGCTTGATTACATTCTCTTTGGTTGTATCGTTCCGTACGCTGCCTTTGAGACGGAGGGAGTCGGAGTAGACCAACATAGAATCCATCTTGGCCTCCACCTTGCTGAACTGAATATTGAAGGCGGCTGCCAAGGCCTGTTTCTTATCCAGGATGTTGGGCAGACCCACCCGTATATCGGGGTTTTCCACCTTGGCTGTCAACCCCTTGTTAGCCATCTGCACATCCAACTTGCCACCCGTGATATGGGCCCCCAGCAGTTCGGAGACCTTGGTGCTGGTCTTCTTGGTGGGCAGACTGACGGCCACATTCAGTTTGGGCGAAACGGCATGGATGCTGTCGTAAATGACATCCAGCTGTGAGAATTTCAACGTGCCACTGGCAATGATTTTTTTCAGGTCGAGCTTTTGCAGACTCGACAGGCGGCTCTTCACCTTTAGGTCGGCCACAGACGTACCCGACATCGCTATGGGCATCGTGTCAGGCAGGAAGGTACGCAGGTCGGGTATATTAAGATTGCCCTTGATGTTGGCATCCACCAACATATCGCCCAACAAATCCTCCACCGTGCCTTTGACGGCAAGGTCTGTCTTCTTTACCTTGGCAGAGAAGTTGGCAATTTGCACATTAGAGGGTCCCTTATAGGCACTGTCTGTCGAGAGGTTGAGGTTGGCGGACAGCTGTGCCTGTATGTTCTTGACCGGCATGGGCAGCATCTTGGGGGCCGAGAAGGAGCCTTTGTCCAGCGTCACTTCGGCATCTATCAGCGGCAGTCTTCCATCGGCCACCACCCCTTTGGCGGTACCGTGTACAGAAGCCTTGGCATCAACGGCCATTCCTTTGAGGCTCTTGGTAATGAACTGGGGCAGAATGGCCAACAAGTCTGCCACCTGCCACTGGTCTATGGCATAGTGCAAGTCCACATTCATCGGGGTTGTGCCATCGGCCAGAGCGACATGGCCCCAAAGGCCTAAGTCGTAGTCGACCAAACTCAGCATGGTCTTTTCGCCAAGGGTGAAAGTTTTGCTATTGAGATTGGCCAGGAAGGGGAGGTAAACGGACAGCAAGTCCTTGCGGGACTGCTGCATTGCCTCGGTAGTATAGTGTTGACCACCCATGACAAAATCGCCTTTGGGCACGGTCAGTTTTATTTTTCCGTCCAGGTTGTCCAGCGTGCCTTCCCCGTCCAAGGCGAGGGAGACCTTGTCGAGGTCGGCAAAAATCTTGTCGGCACCCACACTGTCCAACATATTCACCACCAGTTTGTCGACATCCATCGACAAATCGGCATCCAGCTGTGAGTCGAGTAGCGACCCCTTCAGGTCGAGGTCCACATGGCCCACCTGCGCCAGCATATTCTGTTGGAGGTTGCAGTATTGTGCGTTGAGGTTGTTGAAGGTGATTTTTTCCAGTTGGATGGTTTCAGGCAAGCCGGAGGACTCTTCGGACGGTGGGGTGTCCTTGTCGGAAGACTTGAAAATGCTCAAATTGCTCCAACCATCGGGAGCAGTATAGAGATTGGCCTTGGTGTCGTCGACGCGCAGCTGGCGCACCACGATGGCGCGCTCTTTGAGGAAAGCCCTGAGGTCTAACCCCACCGTAAGGCTGCCGATATGGGCCAATGTGTCGTCGTGGACGGCTTTGGCGGCCAAGACGTTGCTGTCGGGAAAGCGATAGGGGTTCACCAGCACCACATTCTCAATTTCCACACCTACATTGGGATAGGTCTTGAAGAGGGTGAGGTCGACTTTCTCAAAATGGTTCTCACAGGTGAGGTAGTCGCCTGCCAGCTTATTGACGATAGCCGTAAGGCGTGCCGGAGTGAAAATCAACCAACAAGCCACCACGACAACGATTATCACCACCCCCAGCAGCGATCCCAGGCTGATGAGCGCAATCTTCCAACCTTTTTTCATAGCTATTTCTTGACGAAAGTTCTAGAATTACCGTAGATATCCTTCCATGTAAACGAGGTGTCGTTTTGGGCGGTGAAGGTATAGTCGTAGTAGACATGCTGCCCCATTTCGCCATAGAAGTCCAACTGCAGCTGGTCGCCCTCTACTGCCCAGTTATACTTGATGCCTTCACTCTCCTGCACGTCCTCCGACTCATCCCACGTAACACCCTTGTAATCAATATTAAAACGCCAATACTCCTGAGTATTGTCCAAGGCATACCAAACACCGATGAGTTTGCCTTCGTCGATATCGACAGATACTTTCTCAGGCTCACAGCCTGTCAGCCCCAATGAGCCGACAAAGAAGAGCAACAGAAAGCGTAAAAACTGTTTCTTATTCATCTTCGTCAACAACATAAACGTCACGATAGGTGCGTCCAACACCGTCATAGTCGAGGCCGTAGCCTACAATAAAGTCGTTGGGGATTTCCTTGCCCACATAGTCCACCTTAAAGTTCTCCTTGAAGTTGCCGGGTTTGTAGAAGAAAGAGCAGATGGCAATGCTTGCGGGGTCCAGTTTCCTCAGCTCATCAATCATATATTTCATCGAGAGACCGCTGTCGACAATATCTTCAACGATAATCACATCGCGGCCTTTGCATTTCTCCGGAAAACCCAAAATCTTTTTCACCTTGCCGGTGCTGCTCATTCCGTCGTAGGAAGAATAGCGCACAAAGGACACCTCAGCATCGAACTCGATGTAGCGGGTAAGGTCGGCCACAAAAAGATAGCTGCCGGTGAGCACCGGACAGAGAATGGGTTTCTTATGCTTGTAATCTTGGGAAATACGGTCAGCGACAGCCTTCACACATTTTTGAATCTCCGATTCAGGCATGTACATCTTAAAAATTCGGTCTTTCACCTGGATTTTTTCCATAGGGCTATAATATAAGATATTAATCAATCAAAAAACTGCTGCCAACACACTACGCGCTATTCCTCTTCGCGCTCGGCACTATCCAGTGCCAGACGGAAGCCGAAAAAGCTGTAGCCATAGTCGGGCAGATACCAACTGCGTTCGAAAACGCTACAGGCCCACGTGGGGCTGTTGAAGCATCCACCGCGAAGGATGCGGTTCTCGCCATTCTTGGGCCCTTGCGGGCTGGTTTGCGGGCCAGCGGAGTAGGCTTCCATCCAGTCGCTGCACCACTCTAAGACGTTGCCACCCATGTCGTAGAGCCCCAGCTCATTGGGTTTCAGCTGGCCAACGGGATGGCTGCGGCCGCCGCTGTTCATGGCGCTCCAGCAGGTCTCCCACACTTGGCTCCGCACGCCGGGGTAGACGGTGCCGCGGCTGTGGGTGCCGCCGCGGGCTGCAAACTCCCATTCTGCCTCGGTGGGGAGGCGGAAACGGAAGCCGGTCATCTGGCTGAGGCGGGCAATGAAAATCTGCACATCGTTCCACGACACCTGCTCCACGGGCAGGCTGTCGTTGCCAATCCATTTCGAAGGGTTCTCACCCATAACGGCTTTCCACAGGCCTTGTGTAACTTCGTATTGGCCTATATAATAGCCGTTGAGCGTCACCTTATGGGTGGGCAGTTCGTCGGAGTAGGTATTCTTCTCACCTTTGGGACGCGTGCATCCCATCGTAAAGCTGCCTCCCTCTACCGGCATCATCCTGAACGGATACTTATCGGCATACACCAGCAATGCCCCGTCGTCCACCTCTACTAAGAAAGAGAGGGATGCCGAGTCTATGCCCTGTATCTCCGGCAGACGGAAAGCGGTAATCGTGAGGCTGTCGCCGGGCTTAACCCCTTTGCCCACAGCCCCCACCAATCCTTTGAGTGGGGCGGTATAGGGGCCGTCGTCTATCGCCACCCGCACACAGATGTCGGCCTGTCGGTCGAGGCCATAGACTATCGTCAGGGTGTCGCCCCTGAGCGAGAACGAATGTTGGGTAATGTGCTGTGCCCTAAGGGTGACACAGCCAAGCAGCAACAATCCTATGGTGACGATACGCCTCACGTAAAAACATCCATTATTGGTTCATATGCGCATCGCTCCACGCCTCGGGATTCTTGCGCCAGTTGGAGAGCGACTCCTGGTCCGAAGGGCGAATATAGTCTTCCTTGCAGGCTACCTCCAGCAGGGTGTCGTAGTTGGTGAGGGTTCGCAAATCGACATTGGCATCGGCAAAGTTCTTGACAGCCACATCCAACCCATAGGTGAAGATGGCGGCCATACCCTTGACGACACACCCTTTTTCGCGAAGGGCGTTCACGGCAATCAGGCTGCTTTTGCCTGTGGAGACGAGGTCCTCTATCACCACTACCGACTGTCCGGCATGCACCTCACCCTCAATCTGGTTGGTCAAGCCATGCGACTTGGCCTCGGAGCGCACATACACAAACGGCAGCCCCAACTCCTGGGCCACCAGCGCACCCTGGGCTATGCCGCCCGTGGCAACGCCGGCAATCACGTCAATGCCGTTCCAGGTATTGTTGATTACTTCCACAAAACTCTGACGGATGAACGTGCGAATTTCGGGATAGGAAAGCGTGACACGATTGTCACAATAAATAGGAGATTTGCGACCAGAAGCCCATGTAAAAGGATTCTCGTTGTTAAGCTTTATTGCTTTGACTTGCAGTAAAAAAGTGGCCATCTGCAGGCCCATGTTATCCGTTGTAATCATACGGCAAAGATACAATTTTTTTTTATTTTGAAAAAATATTTTTGCACACTCTGTCGTTATAGTAACAGTATGATGCAGCTGACTATCTCTTTTTACAACCATTTTATCCACTTTTGCCCCTGTGGCGAAAATGAAAAAAATGCCGTCCCAAGCCATTTCGTGGTCATGGACGACACCCAGCTAGATTTATGTTTCCAGCAACTCAAACAGGAACAAGACGTATGGGTATGGTACCGTCATGGAATCAGACGAATAGTAGCCTATTGCATGTCACACTACACCTACGTAAAAGCTGCCGGCGGCCTGGTGGAGGCCCCCAATGGGGAGCAGCTGCTCATCAAAAGGGAAGGCCACTGGGACATACCCAAAGGGATGGTGGAAAAAGGCGAAAAGCTGAAGCAGGCCGCACTTAGGGAGGTGAACGAGGAAACGGGGCTCTCCAACCTCACCGTGCGACATCTGATACTGAAGACATACCACATCTACGACAAATACGGCGGTTGGCACCTCAAGCAGACCAGCTGGTACCGCATGTACACCTCCGCCAAAAGCAACACCCTGCCCCAGCAAGAGGAGGGCATCACCGAGGCCGTGTGGATGCCCAAATCCCTCTGCCTTCAACGACTCGAACAGTCCTTTGCCAGCCTCCAGTTAGTGGCCAAAACACTCAAAACAGAAACAAACAAATAGGTACTAAAGCCATGACTAAACATCTGAATCCATACCATATAGCCATAACCAATATTCCGGGATTAGGTGCCAAAGGCACCCGTCAGCTCATGGATGTCTGTCATGGTCCCGAAGAGTTGTTTTCCATGTCCCGGGCCCAACTGAGGGAGATATTTCCACGCCACTCCTCCATTGCCGACGCCATCGAGAGCAAAGCCACCCTCCGGCAAGCCGAACAGGAAATCCCCCGCCTGCAACAATTCGGTATCGAAACCCTCTTTTTCACCGAGGCAGACTACCCCCAACGCCTCAATGAGACCGGCTGCGAGGACACACCCGTCTTGCTGTACCGCCTAGGGCAATGCGACCTCAACCCGCACCACGCCGTAGCTATGGTGGGCACCCGCAAATGCTCCGACTACGGCCGCACCGTCACCATACGGCTGGTGCAGGAGATGGCGGCAGACAAACCCGTCATCGTTAGCGGCTTAGCCTACGGCATAGACACCGCCGCCCACTCCGCCGCCCTCAACCACGGCCTACCCACCGTGGCCGTGCTAGGCCATGGCCTGGACACCATCTATCCCAACCAAAACCGACCTCTGGCCAAACGCATCCTCGACCAAGGCGGTGCCCTGCTTACCGAGTACCCTTTAGAGACCGAAATCCAGGCAGCCTTTTTCCCCGCCCGAAACCGCATCGTGGCCGCCCTCTCCGACGCCACCGTGGTGGTGGAATCGGCCGAACGTGGCGGCGGCCTAATCACCGCCAACATCGCCAACAGCTACCACCGCGAAGTCTTTGCCGTCCCCGGCCGCCTCGACGACCCCCTGTCCGAAGGCTGCAACAACCTTATAGTCAACAACAAAGCCATCATGCTGCGCAATGCTGGCGACCTTTACTTCCAAATGGGGTGGAAGAACGACATGGTAAAAGCCCGCCACAAAGAGGAGCAGCAAGAACTGTTTGCCACATTGAAAGAAAGTGAGCAGACTATTGTCAGCCTCCTCCATGAGCACCGCGAGATGACCATGGACGAAATAGACCAAAAATGCGACCTTTCACTGCCCCAAATAGCCTCTTCGCTCATGGAAATGGAACTGAAAGGAGTGGTCAGATGCCTTCCCGGCAGAATTTACAAATTGGCGTAAATCAATATATTATATTTAAAACACCATTTTTTCGTCTCAAAAAACTCTTTATTTGAGAATAATATCGTATTTTCGCATTTTGAATGTAATTTTCATATATTGCCCATTTCGAAGAAAAAAAATACGATATACATGAAAGAAACTATCAAAGGAAAAATCTCCCAAATCATCGGCGCCGTGGTCGATGTGACTTTTGACGAGGACGTTACTCTTCCCAACATCTTTGATGCACTCCAAGTGGTGCGACCCGACGGCACCGAGGTCATTCTCGAATGCCAGCAGGATATCGGCGAAAACACCATGCGCACTATCGCCATGGACAGCACCGACGGCCTGCAGCGTGGCACCGAGGTAGTCTCTCTTGATGGTCCTATCTCCATGCCCGTGAGTGAGAATATTAACGGCCGCTTATTCAACGTCATCGGCAAAGCCATCGACGGCATGCCCGACCCCTCCTACGACAAGCGTTACAGCATCCATCAGGACCCTCCCAAGTTCGAGAACCTCGCCACCAGCCAGGAGGTCCTCTTCACCGGCATCAAGGTCATCGACCTCATCCAGCCCTTCCTCAAGGGCGGAAAAATCGGCCTCTTCGGCGGTGCCGGCGTGGGCAAAACGGTGCTCATCCAGGAACTGATCAACAATATTGCCAAGAAATATTCCGGCATGTCGGTCTTCACCGGGGTCGGCGAACGCACCCGCGAGGGCAACGACCTGCTGCGCGAGATGATCGAAGCCGGCGTTATCAACTACGGTCCCGAATTTACAAAGAGCATGGAAGAAGGCAGCTGGGACCTCAGCAAGGTGGACATGCAGGCCGTGAAGGACTCCAAATGCACCATGGTCTTCGGCCAGATGAACGAGACCCCCGGGGCCCGTGCCCGTGTGGCCCTCTCGGGCCTGACCCTCGCAGAGTATTTCCGCGACGGCGACGAGAAGACTGGCGGCCGCGACATCCTGCTCTTCATCGACAACATTTTCCGTTTCACCCAGGCGGGCTCCGAAGTTTCCGCCCTGCTGGGCCGTATGCCCTCTGCCGTGGGCTACCAGCCTACCCTGGCCACCGAGATGGGCATGATGCAGGAGCGCATCACCTCCACCAAGCGCGGCTCCATCACCTCCGTACAGGCCGTCTACGTCCCTGCCGACGACCTCACCGACCCCGCTCCTGCCACCACCTTCGCTCACCTGGATGCCCAGACCGTCCTCAGCCGTAAGATTTCCGAGCTCGGCATCTATCCCGCCGTCGACCCACTCGACTCCACCTCCCGCATCCTTTCTCCCGACATCGTGGGCGAAGAGCACTACAACACCGCCCAAAGGGTCAAACAAATCCTACAACGCTACAACGAGTTGCAGGACATCATCGCCATCCTCGGCATGGAAGAGCTGGGCGAGGCCGACAAACAGGTGGTCGCCCGCGCACGCCGCATCCAGCGGTTCCTCTCGCAACCCTTCCATGTTGCCGAAGCCTTCACCGGCCTGCCCGGCAAATTCGTCAATATCGAAGACACAATCAAAGGATTCAACATGATTCTCAACGGCGAATGCGACTATCTGCCCGAACAGGCCTTCCTGCTTGTGGGCACCATCGAGGAAGCCATCGAAAAAGGCGAAAAGATTCTCGCCGAAACAAAATAACCTGGGGCAACCGCTGCTTTTCCAACACCGATAGCGCCAAGCTAACGAATCCTTTCCTGCTCCCGCATGCACGCTTGAGCACGATGCAAACGAATTTATAGAAGTCACCTTTTTTGAACGTATGAAAGTTAGAATCACTAAACCCGACGCCACCCTCTTCGAGGGCGAGGCCAAACAGCTACACCTGCCCGGCGTAGGGGGTCGGTTCGAGATGCTGGAGAACCACGCGCCCATCATCTCTGCCCTCACCCAAGGCGCACTGCGCCTGGTCACCCCCGAAGGCGAAGAAAAAGTCTTCAACATCCGTGGCGGCGTCATCAAAGGTCAACGCAACGACATTCTCATTCTAGTACAGTAATACCCCACCAACATGAAGCCTATCTTCATCCAAGAGGTTCATCTTAACCAAGAAGTTACCAACATCCTCATCGAAAACCAGCACATTGCCGGCATCGGAAGCCACCTTCCCATGCCGGCCGATGCCATCAAGATAGTGGGCAGGCAAATGGCTGCCTTCCCCACTGTTGCCAATATGCACACCCATGCCGCCATGACCCTGCTGAAAGGCCTCGGCAGCGACCAAACCCTGCAGCAATGGCTCAACGAAAGCATCTGGCCAGCCGAGAAGAACCTAGACGACGAAGCCGTCTATTGGGGCACCAAACTGGCTTGTCTGGAGATGATCAAGTGCGGCACCACCCTCTTCAACGACATGTACTTCCGCCTGCCCTCTTCTGCCAAGGCTGTGGCGGAGATGGGTCTTCGGAGCGTGCTTGGATTCAATGTGTTTGGCGACGGTGACGAACTCACCGACGAGTCTTTCCTACGGCTACGAGAAGAGGTGGAAGGTGAAGGTCCTCTGGTGCAACTCAGCATTGCCCCCCATTCGGTCTATACCGTCAGTGAGAAAGGGCTGCGCCACTGCGCGGAGATGAGTCAGAAATATGGCACCCTCTACCACATCCACATGTGCGAGACCGAAACCGAGGTGCGGGAGTGTCAGCAACAGTACGGTTGCCGCCCCTATTCCCTTCTACAGCGGCTAGGGGTGCTGGAGATGACCGAGGGACGTTTTGTGGGTGCCCACAGCCTTTTCCTCGACCCCGAAGAAATAGCCCTGATGGGGAGCCGTCATGTCACCGTGGTGCACAATCCCGCTTCAAATCTTAAATTGGGCTCGGGCAGTCAGTTCCTTTATACCGAGCTGTGCAAAGCCGGAGTGAACGTCACCCTAGGTACCGACGGCAGCGCCAGCAGCAACAACCTCGACATGATAGAAGCGGCCCGCTTGATGTCGTACCTGCAAAAAGGGGTACGGCAAGACCCTACCGTGTTGCCCGCCGCCGAGCTGCTGTCAGTGGCCACAGCGAATGGATTCAGCGCCCTCGGCATCGATGCCGGGAAGATTGAGGTGGGCAAACTGGCCGACCTCATGCTGGTCGACCTCGACAACATTGCTTTCGTTCCCGACAACGACACCCTCTCCGGCCTCTTCTATGCCGCCCACGCCGATGCTGTCGACACCGTCATTTGCAACGGACGCATCCTCATGCAGCACCACCATGTCGACGGCGAAGAGGAAATCGTGGCCCAAGCACGCCAGCATGCACGCAAACTACGTCCTCTCCCCTAGGCCCTACCCCCGTTGGCATCGTCATGAAATTCAGAACCTTCATCCTCACCATCGGCCTCCTTCTTACAGCCTCCTGTAGGATGCCCGACAACAGCGACAAGCAAATCTTCCGCTACAACGAGTCGGCCGGCATCACCTCTCTCGACCCCGCCTTTGCCAAGGACCAGACCCTCACCTGGGCCTGCACCCAGCTCTACAACGGCCTCATCCGCCTCGACGAGAACCTGCAGCCCCAGCCCTGCATTGCCCGCCAGTGGCACATCAGCCCCGACGGTAAGACATACACCTTCACCCTACGCCCCGACATCTATTTCCACAAGAGCCCACTCTTCGCCACCCCCGACTCCACCCGTGCCGTGGTGGCGGCCGACTTCCTCTACAGCTTCCGCCGCATCCTCGATCCCGACGTGGCGTCGCCCGGCCGCTGGGTTTTCAGCGAGGTGCAGGACTTCTCGGCTCCCAACGACTCCACTTTCGTCATCCGTCTGCGGCAGCCTTTCAGCCCTTTCCTCAGCCTACTGGGCATGGTATACTGCTCCGTAGTGCCCCACGAGGTGGTGGAGCACTATGGCACCGACTTCCGCCAGCATCCCTGCGGCACAGGTCCCTTCTTCATGCAGCTGTGGAAAGAAAATGTCAAGCTGGTCATGCGCCGCAACCCACACTATTTCGAGCGCGACGACCAGGGCCGTCCTCTCCCCTACCTCGATGCCGTGGCGGTCACCTTCATCGTGGACAAGCAGACCTCCTTCTTGGAGTTTGTCAAGGGCAACCTCGACTTCATGAACTCTCTTGATGCCGCCTACAAGGACGAAATCCTCACCCGCACCGGACAACTCAAGGCCAAGTATGCCGACCGCATCGACATGGTCAGCACCCCCTTCCTCAACACCGAATACCTCGGCTTCCGCATGGAAAGTCCCTCCTCGCCCCTGGGCGACAAACGCATCCGCCAGGCCATCAACTATGGCTTCGACCGCGAGAAGATGATGAAATACTTGCGCAATGGCATCGGAGTGTCCGGCACGGGCGGCTTTGTGCCCTGCGGACTGCCCGGCTTCGACAGCGTGCCCGATTACGGCTACCGCTACGACCCCCAGCGGGCCCTGGCCCTCCTGGCCGAGGCGGGCTATCCCCATGGTCAGGGCCTCCCCACCATCACCCTCTCCACCACCAGCAACTACCTCGACCTCTGCAAGTATATCCAGCAGCAGCTGGGCCTCCTAGGCATAGACGTGAAGGTGGATGTCAACGCCCCTGCCGCCCTGCGCGAACAGATAGCACAAGGCAAAAGCAGCTGGTTCCGTGGCAGCTGGATAGCCGACTATCCCGATGCCGAGAACTACCTCTCGCTCTTCTACAGCCCCAACCGCACACCCGCCGGGTCCAACTACACACGCTTCAAAAGCCCCGCCTACGACCGCCTCTACGAGCGTGCCAAACAGGTGACCGACGAGGCCGAGCGCATCGCCCTCTACCGTCAGATGGACAAAATGATTATGCAGGAAGCCCCCATCATCGTTCTATACTACGACCAAGTGTTGCATTTCACCCACAAGAACGTCCACGGCCTGCGCAGCAACGCCATGAACGCCCTCGACCTGCGATACGTCGCCATCGACCGCTAAACCCAAATCGCCACTTGGTCGTAATGCCCTCATTTCAAGCTCTATTTATGCCGTATCAGCATTTCTTCGGCATTTTGTCCACATCCCTGTCTTGACGTAGCCCGCTACGCCTGCGACAGAGATGCTGCCAATCTACTCGAAACAAATACTAATCTGACACAAATCCTAACGACCGATTAGGATTAAAGAGCGTCGAAGTCAATCGGGTCGTACTCCAATCCCTCGGGAATGTGGTCGGTACTTCTCCAGTCGATATAGTCGAAATGGTGTATCTCCTCCTCCGGCACCCATACATTGTGTCCCACCGTGCCGTCAGGATACTTCACCGTCTCCACATACAGCCCTTTCACCTTTTTAGAAGGCCGCAAGGAGACCTCATAATCCCCCTCCAGATACGCTGGCTCCTCGGTCCAGCTATAGCTGTTGCCGCGCCTAGAGAAATTGCGCAGGGCTGACAGTGACAATTCCATATCGCGATGAACCACCATGCTGTCCGTCAGCTCCATGGTCTCGAAAGCATCCACACTCAGGTAGAAC
>CAMVMF010000044.1 GCA_947168515.1 uncultured Bacteroidales bacterium | reverse complement strand
GACAAAAATGGACGAAATTCTCCGTATCGAAGGTCTCAGCAAAACCTTCACCCTCTCGCGCAAGCAGCAGCGATTGGAGCGTACCCAGCAGCGGCACAAAACGGCCGTAGACGACCTCTCCCTCACCGCCAACCGGGGTGAGATATTCGGCCTCCTGGGTCCCAACGGGGCCGGCAAGACCACTACCCTCCGCATGCTCGCCACCCTCATCAAGCCCGACCGCGGCAATGCCTGGGTCGACGGCTGCAGCATCGTCACCCAGCCCGAGGAGGTACGCGGCAAGATAGCCTTCCTCACCAGCGAACTGAAGCTGGAAGACTTCTTCACCCCCAACTATCTCTACGACTTCTTCAGCGAGCTCCACGGCGTGGCCCCAACAACCGCGGCCGCACGCAAGCAGAGCCTCTTTGCCCGCTTCGGCATCGACCGGTTTGCCGAGGTGAAGGTGGCCAACCTCTCCACCGGCATGAAGCAGAAACTCAGCATCGTCATCTCGCTGGTGCACGACCCGGACATCATCATCTTCGACGAGCCCACCAACGGCCTCGACGTCATCACCGCCCGCACCGTTACCGACTACCTGCAAGAGCTGCGCTCCTCAGGCAAGACCATCATCCTCTCCACCCACATCTTCAGCCTTGTCGAGCGCCTGTGCGACCGCGTGGGCATCATCATCGACGGACACCTGACCGCCTGTGGCTCGCTTGAAGAAGTGTGCGACGGCATGAACATCGAGGACCGCTTTTTCGAACTTTACAAACAACAGAAAGGAGACGAACAATGAACCGCAACAACACCTGGACCATCATCCGCAAAGAGTTTGCCCGCTTCTTCGGCGACCGCCAACTGCTTTTCACCACCGTCATCATGCCGGGTCTGCTCATCTACCTTATCTACAGCCTTATGGGCGTAGGCATCCGCAACATGGAAAACCAAGGCGAGAAGGACCTAGTGATGCTGAAAGTGGAGAATATGCCTCCCAGCATGCTGCCCCTCTTGGAATCCGCAGACAGCAGCATCGCACTGCTGCATGAGCCTTTCGGCCAGGCCGACATCGACGCCCTGCAAGACAAAGACATCAACGTAGTGCTCATGCGCTTCCCCGCCCAGTTCGACTCCCTTGTGGCCGCCTACCAGCCCTCCACTGGACTGCCCGCCCCCAATGTCGAAATCTACTACAACTCTGCCAACAATGCCGCCAACCGCGTATACACAACCCTCGAAGCCGCCCTCACCGCCTTCGAAAACGCTCAGGCCAACCTCTTCGACATCAACCGCGCCGATTCCGAAGAGCAGACCTTCAACCAAGCCAGCGACGACCAAGTGGTGGGAGACATCCTCAGCAAACTCCTGCCCATGCTCATCATCATGATGCTCTTCAGCGGCACCATGGCCATCGCTCCCAGCTCCATCGCGGGCGAGAAAGAACGCGGCACCATTGCCACCCTCCTCGTCACCCCCATGAAACGCTCCGAACTGGCCTTGGGCAAGATAGTCTCACTCAGCTCCATCGCCCTCCTTAGCGGCATCTCCAGCTTTATAGGCATCGCCCTCTCGCTGCCCAAAATGATTTCGGCCGGGGACGACAGCATCGACATCCCCTTCAACTACACTACCAACGACTACATCGCCCTGCTGCTGGTCATCTTGGCCTCAGTGCTAGTCATGGCCTCGGCCGTCAGCCTCCTTTCCGCCCTAGCCAAGGACGTGAAAAACGCCGGCACCATGGTCACCCCATTCATGCTCGTGGTGATGCTGGCGGGCCTGCTGCCCATGTTCCAGACCGGCACCGCCCAAAACTTGGGCATATACCTCATCCCCTTCTACAACGCCATAGAGGTTATGGCCGATATCTTCGCCCACTCCATGCGCTGGAGCACCGTGTTGGTCACCCTCGTCTCCGACATTGCCTACACCGGCATCGCCGTCTATGGACTCACCCGCATGTTCAACAGCGAAAAAATCATGTTCTCGCGCTAACCTGCAGGCCCCTTTTGAATGTATAAAGTAAAAACTAAAAACTAAAAGGGATTAGACGGATGCCGTGACAATAAACTACTAAACTATTAAACCATTATAATTTTTAGTTTTTACTTTATCACAAACTCTCAACTCCGCCCACTCTTTTAGTTTTTAGTTTTTACCTTTTACTTTTATAGAGTCACTCATGAAGAAAAACATCCTCCTTTTCATCGCCATAGCCTACGGCCTGATCGTGGCCGCAGGCTTGGCTTTCTATTTATCCGATCTCCACTACGCTTCCCCGGCAGGCACAGCCCTAGGCGCAACTTGTATGTTCTTCCCTCTCATAGCCACCTTGGTCTGCCAAAAGGCAGAAAAGAAACCACTTCTACGGGGACTGGGCATCAGCTGGAAGGTCAACCGCTGGTGGTTTGCCGGATGGTTCCTCATACTCGCCATCGCCCTCTTCATCCTCCTCTTCTCCTACTGGATTGGCGGACCCCAAAACTACTCTCTCAACTCCGTGGGACTGCAAAATGCCAGTCGCCAGTTGGGGGTCCCCCCCATGGCCGTTGTGGTCATCTCTATTCTCTCCGGCATGCTGACGGGGGCCACCCTCAATGCCCTTGTAGGTTTTGGCGAAGAAATAGGCTGGCGGGGCTACCTGCTGCACCACATGCAGGGTCAATCCTTCATACGTTCCGCTGTCATCATCGGAACCGTCTGGGGCCTCTGGCATGCACCCCTCATCCTGCTGGGCCACAACTACCCCCAAGCCCCCGGCTGGGGCATCCTCTGCATGGTGGCCATCTGCATTCCTATGGGATTTATCTTCCAGTATTTCCGCCTCAAAAGTGGTTCTGTTCTCGTGCCCGCCATCATGCATGGCACCTTCAACGCCCTAAGCGGCCTACCCTCCCTCTTCATCCAAAATCCCGAAACCTATAATTTCTTCCTCCTCGGAGGCACAGGCCTCGCTGGCTTCCTCTCCCTTCTCCTCACCTGCCTCCTTCTATATCTTTTCGACCGGTACGTCACCCACGACAACCTTGTCACCCACCCCATCGCCAGTCAATCGCATTGATTGGTAAGCGACAAATAAACAACAAAACGGATGGCCCGAAATAATTCGAAGCCATCCGTTTTTTTTTGACAGTCAGTGGTTGGTACTATCGCACCACCACTCGCTTAACGGTAGTGAGGGTATCGCTGGAGACCTTCACGAAATAGCTGCCAGAAGGCATGTCGCCCAAATCCAGCGTATGGGTGCAGTCGCCTTGGCAGGTGAGGCTGTGGCGCATGACCGTGCGGCCGGTCAGGTCCGACACCTCCACCACAAACGGCCCTTCAAAACCCGACAGACGCAACGTGGTGCCCCCATGGGTGGGATTGGGATAGAGGCTTACGTTATGACCCTCCTGTCCAGCTTCAGCAATGCCCTCCAATGTGGTTGTAAAGGTGATCTTCTCCGACCAAACACTGTAGAACATATAGCCGCACTGCACACGCACATAGACATCATACTGCTCGTTTGGCTCAAGGCCCACAATGGTATATGTGGTGTCAACAATGCCTTCCACCGTGGTGCCCGACCCTTGCCCGAAACCAACATATCCATACGAGATTTCGAAGGGACCAGCGTCGTCGCCAGGAGTCCAGCTGACCACTGCCGTGGTGCCGTTGACTTCCACCCGCACATTGTTCACTGTGTCGCAATTGAGGGTGGCAAACTGGATGGTATCAGACCATCCACTATAAATGTCATATTGCGGATAGCAGGCTGCTTGCACACTCAGGCGGTAGTACATATTGGCATTCAAGTCGGTCAGGTGATAGCTTGTGGTATCGGTCGAGTCGATACGTTGTCCGAAATCGCCTTCGGTATACACATACCACATGGCCACTTCGCCCTCAGAGGTCCAGCTCAGGAATGCTTCAGCGTTGTTCACGCTGTCGACATGCAGGTTGGATGGGATGGCACAGCTGAGCGAGAGGGTGCGCACCGAGTCTATGACCCAACTGCCGGTGCCATATTCGAAACCGCAATCCTGCCGTAAGGCTATAATGTAGCCGGCATTGGGGGTCAGTCCGGTGAATGTGTATTGGTTGCCTTCCACAGTAATGATTTGAGATGAGGTATCGGAAGTGTCGACGGGGCGACCTATGACCAGTTGGTACTGCTCGGAAGAACCGCTCCAATAGAGGGTTACGTCATACTCGGTAACCGCAACCGAGTCGATGACCGGTGTGCCGCAAGCCAGGGTGCAACTGTGGAAACGAATGTCGTTGCGGTAATTCTTATAGGATATGAGGTTGGAAGAAGCCGAACCAGGCGATACGGGGTCCTGACCGTTGAAGGCAACAATGGACTTGTTGTCTACTGTGGGATGGGTGCGGAAGGTGAACTCGTTGTGGTCCGGATTGTTGAGATGGACAAAATTGGGGTCGATGTTGCCCGAGAGGTCTTCAAAGGCTACCAACAGGTTGTCGCTGCCCCAATAGGTGAAGATGGTGTCGAAGGGTATCTCGTTCCAACCCTGACGGACACAGAGCGGACCGCGATAGACCTCGTGCAAGCCAGCGGTGACAAAACCGGTGATGTTACTGAAGGTGGATTGATTGGTATTGGCCAGGTAGATGACTACCGAGTCCTTGGCTGTGGTAGGCGTTGGATAGTCGTAGTAGATGCTCATGGCCCCAATTTCCTGATAACCGCCAAGTTCTGAGGAATCGAAGATCTGCTGGCTGTAGGAGTATTCGTAAAAAACGTTGACAGGGAGTTCCCAACTGCGCTCATTAACATTGGCCGAGTCGACAGTCGGAATACTCTGGACGGTGATGGGGCAATGGTTGGTAGCAAAGTAGGTGACGGGGCCCCAGAGGCTGGTGTCGCCAGCAGCGCAGATGGTTCTAGCCCGCATGGCATAACGAGTGGCCGGAACAAGGGTGTCGATGTACAGGTCGGCCGTATCGTTGTGCGTCAGGGTGTGCCAAACGGTGTCGTACACAGGGCGGAACTGGAACTGGAAGTGCGGCGCAGAGGCGTGGATGGTGGCAGTAAGGGAGGTTTTGGCGGCAAGCTGGAGCTGGGTGGGCAGACAGGAGGTACAGTGGGTGTAGAAGGCAAATCCGCCCGCACCGTTAGCACCGCTGAGCACGATGGTAAGGGCTCCCGTGGAGTCGGTAGAGACAACGGAGGGCAGGGTGCCGTGGTCGGCATAGCGCGGGTTGTAGGTGTTGTAGACAAGGGCCTCGCCTTGGGTGCCCACGCCGTTGTAGATGAACAGCTCGTCGAAGATGTAGGCCACGTCGTAGTCGCCGCTGAGCACTACGGCTGCGCCGGGCGTGGAGGGCATGACCACTAGGGTATCATAGCTGTCGCGGGAATAAGGAGCGAGGAGACCGCCGTTGTCGAATATGACAGCCTGGCAGACCGAGATGGTGTCACACCCGTTGCGGGTCATGGTGTAGGAGGCCGGCACCGCAACCACAGGACCCACCCATGGGCTGGTCGTGAGGGAGTCGCAGAGGCTACGCACATAGAAGTAATAGGCCAACGTGGGGGCGAGGCCTCCTATGGTGGTGTGGGTGCTGTCGAGAGAGATGATATTGGCCGGCGTGGCGGTGGCAGAAGTGTCATAACCCACCTGCCACTGAGCCGCATTGCCTATGGCCGTCCACTGCAACGAGACGGTGGTGTCGCCAAATCCAGTGACGGCAAGATCCTGCGGACGGATGCAGCCGTCGCTATAGTCGACTGTGATGTCGTCGATGTATACTTCGGCATAGTCAGAGCCACTGGCAAGGTCGATATTGCGGAAAGCAATGTAGCGACCTGTGCCAGTGTAGTTGGCAAAGGAGACGGTATAGAATGTATAGGAAGTGCTGTCGTTGCAGAAGGCGGTAGTGAGGGGGGTGAAAGTGGACGTGTCCGCGGGGTCTGACATGACACCTACTTGCAGGCCACTGCCTGTGGACCACCCGTAGCGCATCCAGAAGGTCATCTGCAAGTCTCTCAGGTCGGCATCCAGTTCAGGCATTGCCAAGAGGCTGGAACCATACATGTAGAGACTTTGGCTGCCGCTGTGGGCATAGTATTCGTAATCGTACACTTTGGGCTGATAATAGCTGTCGGAGAGGGCGGAAGCGGCCACCTGCCAGCAATGGGGCAGCTGGTTGGAGGCTTCGTTGTCGAAGTCGACAGCGTACGGTAGCGAGTCTACCGGAGCACAGAGGGTGGTGAAGGCCACACGGCTGGTGCGGTAGCTAGAGTCAACTGGGCTGCAAATAGCCTGTATGGAAATCTCGTAGTCGGTGGCAGGGTCCAGACCGGTAAGGGTGGCAGGGTTGCCATAGACAGGGACAAACGTGCCGCTGCCTTCCGCGAAACCAACAGGGCCGTACTCTAGAACCCAATGGTTGGCATCGGAGGGTGCTGACCAGCTAAGGGTGACGGCATATTGCTCGACCGAGTCGACAACAGGGACGCCAGGTTCTTCGCAGTTGGGGGGATAGGAAAGGGTGATATTGTCGACATATACGTTGCGGGAAGTGGGCACATTGATGGCCACATGCCTACCATTGCCGAGATAGTTGTCGAAATTGGCCGTAAGGTACTGGTTCACTTCGGCAGCTCCGGCAACAAGGGTGTCCACCGGCTCGAAGGAGCTGGGCTCGGCTATGGCATTCATCACGCCAACAATGATTGTTGCCGAGTCGTAGGTGGGACGCACTTGGAAACGGAGGCGGAGACCGGCAATCGGAGTGGAAACCTGAGGCATGACCAGGTATCCTTTACCTAGGAGAAATTCCTGTCCGCTGATATCTGCCGTGGTGGCGATGGCGTTCCAGCAATGGGGCAGCACGCCAGCATCAAACCCCTCGAAATGGGGCACGTCGATGGAACCACAGGTGGTGTAGGCCGTGGCATAGCCGTAGTGCGGATTGGCGCAGTTGGCACCTACGCGGAACTCGTACTGGCTGCCGCCATCGAGGCCGGTAACGGCTATATAGTTTTGTGAAAGGGTGTCGACAAAAGTCCAATCTTCGTCGCTATTGGCCCTGCGGTATTCCACGCTCCACACGGCAGCGTCGGCGGCAGTCCATTGCAGCATCACTTGGTCGCTCAGCGCTTCTACTACCGACACAACGGGGACCGGACAGGAGCCGTCGCAGTTGGTATGGAAAGTGACCACATTGCGACTGTCGAGGGTGTAGCCATTATTGTTGGTGGGCTGGGCCACATCGCAGGCTCCGTTCCAACTGTAGTAGTATACCGAGGTATTGCGGTTGGCCTGCTGGGAATAGAACCCGCTGAAGCTGGCGTATGAGCCTGTGCGGTCGTTGATGGCGAGCACGAGGTTACCCGTGCCGTCATAGACAAAGGGGGTTGGGAAGGTGATGGTGCAGTGACCACTGTCCGCTATGTTCCAGGTGCAGTTACTGTCAACGAGGGTGAGCTGATTCAGCGGCACATAGTCGCTGGCGGAG
This sequence comes from uncultured Bacteroidales bacterium, assembly GCA_947168515.1. GTDB lineage: Bacteria > Bacteroidota > Bacteroidia > Bacteroidales > P3 > Colimorpha. The sequence continues at coordinate 20,387 of CAMVMF010000044.1, read as the reverse complement.
CCGAAGGCATCCTGCATGGTAGTGCCAAGATAGACATCGATGGTGCGGGTACCACTTTCATGGGTGGGGTGGAAGAAACTGATGCCATAGATGGTGTCACCCAAAGAGGCCAGCTCGGCCGAACGGAAAATCTGTTGGGTGTAGCTGTATCCATTGCTGGTGTAGATGGGCAGGTAGTTGCTGGTCTCCAGTGGCACACCAATCTGGACTGTGTCGCAAGGGGACAGGCTAAAGAAAGTTGTAAGGGTATCATGGTAATCATTCCAGACCCTGAACTGGTAGGTGAGGTCAGGCGTAAGGCCTCCAATCAGATACTGGTTGGCGGAAGTGGAGTCGGAGGTCCATAGCGTACTGCCGTAGGGACGGTACTGAAGATGGAAGTTGGGAGAGGAATAGTTGTTGTAGGCATAATCCCACGAGGCCACGGCATGGGTAGAGTCGAGTGTGGCAACCATAAGGTTTTCGAGGACACAGTCGGGGAGTGTGGTGAAACTGCCCACGCGAAGCCAGCGGCTGGAGGAGCCGTCGAGACACTCGGTGCGAATCCACATATAGTATGTGACACCACCTTGGAGCGTGGTGAGGATAATGCTGTCGGCGTAGGCTGTGACAGAGTCGACTATCTGCGCCACATTGTCATTGACACCCCATGCGAGGGTGTACTGGGCATAGGGGAATCCATGCCACCTTACCGTGGCATTGCTATTGGTGATATTGTATATGCGGGCATTGGAAACCTGCTGGCAGCTGGTGGTGCGCTCTATATGAATGATGTCCATATACAACGAACTCCATGAACTGGTAGCCCCTGCCTGACGGAAGGCCACATAGCCAGTATCGGTAGCCGAGGTGTAGTTGGCAAAGTCTACCTCGTCGGACATCCACCCATTGTCGACATAGGGGATGGTGCGTAAGAGCACAAAGCTATTGGGATCGGCAAGGTCGGTGACGTAACCCACCTGTAAATTGCCCCCGTTGCCGTACTGATTCTGATAGACGAAACTGGTGTATACCTGACTGACAGGGATAGGCGTACGCGATGCAATAAGGGTTACGTTGTCGCGAAACTCAATCGAACGGCCCGCTCCAAGATAACTGTTATAGGTTGATGTGGTGGTGGCGGGATAGGAGGCCGTGGGGTCGAAACTGAACCAACAAGGCGGAAGTACGCCTCCCTCTTGAGCATCGAAATTCTCGTCGAAGGGAAGGGTGAGGAACTCGTTGCAAGCAGTGCGGAAGGTGTAGTGGGTGCGAGCACTGGTATCGGCTGGGGAGCAAATATTGCGGACATAGACATCGTAGAGCGTATTGGTCTGCAATAGGTCGATGTACAGCGTGGTGTCTAGAGAGGCCCCATAGATGGTATGGACGATGCCCTCTCCCACCCCGGGCGTAAAGCCGCTGGGGCCATGCTCGACCTCATAGCCCATATAGGCCGTGGAGTCGTAGGCCCATGCCACTACGGCAGTGCTGGTGGTGATGCTGTCTACCGTCACCCACGCCGGACGTATGCAGGTGGGACAGGTGGCCATGGTGGTGTAGAAAAGACCGTCGCTGAGGTTGGAACCGCTGGTGCAGGTGTACAGCGTGTTGCCTCCTGCATCGAGGATCTCAAAGCTCACCGAACGCGATGAGAAATAGGAGCCTGTCCAAACGAAACTGACGCTGTCGCCGGCACAGACTGGGATGGTGCTGACCCACTCGAGGTCTAAGCCGGAATGGGTCTGGCCGCGGAGCTCGGTGCCTTGGTATACGGCTATAGAACAGTCGTACCACCCCCACATGGAGGTGCTATGCTGCTGGATGATTATCTCACAGGCGTTGCTGCCTGTACAGGTAATTTGGGCATGTCCGACTAGCGGTGTCAGAAACATGACTAGCATGACTAACCATGCCAAAAAGAATCGTTTTTTCTTCATTGTGTAAACAAATTGATGATTTTGGGTGCAAAAATAAGACTATTCCCCCATACTATCATACAATACAATAGTAAATAATAAGTAAATCACCAAAAAATAATGGTAAAAAAAAGGTAAAAAGTATGTGCAACCTATTGATTAAAAATTGGAAAGAAAATCACCCAAAACCTCTCTTCCGCCCACCAAGGAGAACTTGCTGCGCAAGTGTTGGCGATAGGTTTTCAGCGAATCAGCTGTCAGGTGCAACGCCTGTGCCGCCTCTTTGTTAGAGTAGCCCGCCCTAAGCAGCATGCACAACTTCATCTCGGCAGTGGTGAGGGTGGGATAGGCTGCGGTCAGACGTTCGGCAAAGTCGCCATGCTGATGGCGGAAGTTGACCAGAAACTGCTGCCACGATTCTTTATCCTGCGCATCTTGCATATTGTTGATGCCTTCCATCAGTGCCGCCCTCTGATGTTTGGGCAGCGAGGACGCCACCGTGCGCATCTGCTGTTGGAAATCCTTCAGCTGCTCCTGCCGGACGGCATGCTCCATCTGGCTCTTGGCCAAATCATTCTGGGTTTTCTGCAGTGCCATTTCTTTTTCGAGGGCAAGCACCTTCTCTTTGCGCTCCTGAAGTCGTTTGCGCTGATAGAAGACTAGAAACGAAAGGGCTAGGATGACGAGGGCGAAGGTGAACCAGAGGAGGCGTGAACGGTAGGCTTTCTGCTGCTCTTCGAGCTGTGCTTGTTGTTTATCGTTGATCTGTTGCAGCCGACGGATGTTGATGTTGTTTTCTAGGTTCTGCACCGCCAAGCTGTCTTTGACCTGCAGCAACTGGTCATAGCACCGGATGGCATTGTCGTGTTGGTTCAGCAATTTGTAGCACTCTATCTTGCCTTCTATGGCCTCTTGCAAGCGGCTGGTCGGTGTCTGACCATAAAGGTCGCACACTTTCTGAAAGAACAGCAGAGCATCTGCAGGACGGTGCATATAGAGGAGCAAGCGTCCCTGGAGGAGATAGGGGAAGGCTGGGCGGTAACGAGAGCCATACCGCTGGCTGATGTCGGTAAGGGTGCAGGCATAGCGATAGGCCGAATCGAGCTGTTCTAACATGAGGTATGCCGCCACTAGGTCATTGTAGTAGTCGAACCAGTAGATGCAGTTTTGCTGGCTTACTGGGCCTTGGCTGTTGGACTCTTTCAGCTTGCGTAGGCGGTCGAGGGCCTCCTTGTAGTGACCGTCCCATAACATGTTGTTGGCCTCGGTAAGGTTCATCAGGTCGCGGTAGACAGGCATGTCCAACGCCTGGGCAAGGGAGAAGTACCGAATCCGCATCTCTGGCTGATTTGAATAGGCATAGCAGGTGGCCATATTCAAGTAGGTCTTGGTGAGCATGGCCGAGTCATTCAAATGCCTAAATGTCTCTGCAGCGCGGCTGTAGTCGTCTATGGCTATTGAGTAGTTGCACAAAAGCAGGTGGGCAGAACCCTCGGCAAAGAGGCTGTAGGCATGCAGGAATGGCGGGTCTTCAGGGTCTATGGCGGCCTGGCCGATTTCTAGATAGCGCAGCATATCACCGATATTGCCGTCAGAACCAGAGTAGGCCGAAAGGTCCAAGTAGGCGAGTATCTTGCCGTATCGCGACCCTTCTCGTTCGGCGCGTTGCAGCATCTTGCGCAGGTCGTCCTGCACTAGGTTGATATTGGCATATACCGACTTGCGGTGGATGCTGGCAAAAATGCTGTCATAGGTGTGGTACTCCGCTTTGGTACGTGAGTGGGCCGGCACAGATGCAACCACCAGCAAAAGCAATGGCAGGAAACACAGCCTACGGATGCTGCAAAATGGCGGAATATGGAGACATGTCTTCATCTGTGTGCTACTTCGGTGTTCGGCTGACAGGACAACTCGTTGTAACAGGATTGCATGGCCTATCAACTCACCAACATCGCTGCAAAGATACGCTTTATTTTAGAAACAAGGAATTTTCGGATGGAAAATTTTCTTTTTAGCAACTGGAATATATTTTTATAACGCAGTGCATAAGCATCTTATAATGGCACTGGGGCCTGCCACGCAATAAAAAGCGTCTTTCTGCGTTGTAGGTAATATGAAACTATGTCGTCGTAATATAGCCCTCACCCTGATAGGTATGCTGCTGCTATCCTTCCTTGCTTCATGCAGCAACCGTGGTGTTCACATGCCCAAACACCGCAAACGTCGCAACTGCGACTGCCCCACTTTCTCTCAGAACATCACTCCTACCTCCATCCATGGAACCATCGGCTATAGAGAGGTATAAACGCACCCTTGGCAATTACTTGCCCGCCGCTGCCGTCGACCCCATCTTCGACTTCCTCAACCAACACAGCGTCCACTTGCACATCACACGCGAACGCCTTTCCAAACTGGGCGACTACCGCTGGCCCCAGCCTCGCCATCCTTTCCAGGAGATAAGTGTCAACGGCAACCTCAACCCCTATTTCTTTCTTTGGGTGATGCTGCACGAGATGGCGCACCTCAACACCCATGAGCGTTTCGGCAACCAAGTGCAGCCACACGGTCACGAATGGCAGGAGGAGTATCGGCAACTGCTACTACAATACCTCGGCTGTTTCCCTCAGGAACTAATCGCCCCTCTGCGCAAATACTGCTCACGCATTCCGTTGAGCCATCCTTTGGAAACAAAAATCGAGGAACTCCTGCGCCACCACGACCCCGACTACAGCCCTGCCAACGACCTCACCCTCAACCAACTGTCACCCGGCACCTCCTTCCGGCTCACGGCCAAACCTGAACGCCTGTTCCGCGCCATAGAGAAACGACGCACCCGGTGGATATGCCAAGACCTCCACGACGGCAAACAGTACCTCGTTTCTGGTGCCGCCCAAGTGACGGTAGTGCAACGTGGGCAGTAAAAATCTCAATAGATGAAAAGCTTAGTAGTTTAATAGTTTATTAGCTATAGCGACCCCACACCCTCAACTCTCACCCCTCAACTCTCAACTCTCAAACTTTATTAGAAATTTCGCCCCTGAAGCATCGGGACAAATTTGGCATCCCCATGGTCTTCTATGCGCCATTGCGAGGGGTCTTCGCCATCTTTGTATATGCGCAACATGCGCTGTTCATCGCCCCCAACGGGGATGACCATAAGGCCCCCGACTTTGAGGGTGCGCATCAGGCCATGGGGTATCTCGGGGGCCCCGCAGGTGACCAGCACCCGGTCGTAGAGGAAATCCTTCATCTCGGGTATTCCGTCCCAGCTGTCGCCCAAGAAACAGCGAGCCCGGGTATAATTTAAGGTTGCCAACAGCTCTTTTGTCTTGCGAAAGAGCGGGGCATGGCGTTCGACGGTGTAAACGCGCGCGCCCATCTCGCAGAGGATGGCAGTCTGGTAGCCACTGCCGGTGCCCACCTCGAAGACCGTCATCATGGGCTTGAGGTCCAAGAGCTGGGTCTGCCAGGCCACGGTGTAGGGCTTGGAAATCGTCTGGCCGCAGTCGATGCCGACGGCTTGGTCTACGTCGTAGAGGATATGGTCCAACAAGGTTTCGCCCACGAACCAATGGCGCGGGAGCTTGTCCATGGCCGCCAGAAGCCTTTCGTCGGTGATGCCTTTCTGCTTGAGCTGCACCACCATGCGGTGACGCCAAGCAACATATTTAGGTTGATCAGGTAGAATGAGGACACTCATTTCAGATTACTCAGATTATTCAGATTACTCAGATCACTCAGATTATTCAGATTACTCTCAACCCTCAACTCTCCACTCTCCACCCCTGGGCGCGCAACTGGATGGTGCTATTCTGCGGGGTGACCATAACCGCCGGAGACCCCTCCTCGGTGATGTGGCCGATGATGTGCACCTCGGTGCTGTCTTTGATTTTCTCATAGTCCTTCTGGCTGATGGTGAAGAGCAGCTCGTAGTCCTCTCCTCCATTGAGGGCATTGCTGACGGGCAGCATGTTCTGGCTCATCTCCGAGCAGACCCGGGTGGTCTGGTAGTCGATGGGGAGGCGTTCCTCGTAGACCTCGCAGCCACATTTGCTCTGCTTGCAGATGTGCAGAAGCTCGCTGGCAAGGCCGTCGCTGACATCTATCATTGCCGTGGGGACAATCTCTTTCTCGGCCAAGAGCTTGACGATGTCGACGCGCGGCTCGGGCTTCAGATAACGCTCCAGCACATAGTCGTAGCTGTCGAGGTCGGGTTGGAAATTGGGGTTGGCCTGATAGGTGACCTTCTCGCGCTCTAGGACAAGCAGTCCGCTGTAGGCGCTGCCAAGGTCGCCGCTGACGCAGATGAGGTCATGGAGCTGTGCGCCGCTGCGATAGGTGATTTTGTCGCTCTCCACCTCGCCGATGGCGGTGACGGAGATGACCATCCCCAAACGGCTGCTGGCGGTGTCGCCACCCACCAAGTCCACATCATAGCGTTCGCAACAGAGGCGGATACCGGCATAGAGCTCGTCGAGGGCTTCCACCGAGAAACGGTTGCTCACAGCAATGCTCACCAGCACCTGACGGGGGGTGGCATTCATGGCGCAGATGTCGCTGAGGTTGATGGCCACGGCCTTGTAGCCTAGATGCTTGAGGGGGGTGTACATCATGTCGAAATGAATGCCCTCCACCAGCATGTCGGTGGTGACGACAGTCTTTTTCTTGCCCGTACCCAATACGGCACAGTCATCGCCCACACCTTTGACGGTGCTTTTATTGAAATGAGGAAACCCACTGGTGAGGCGGTCTATCATGGCAAATTTGCCCAATGACTCCAATTCAGTACGGCCTTCTTGATATTCTAGATGTTCCATTGTCGTTTGTATAAAAGAAGTGCAAAGATACACTTTTTTTTCCATACGGCAACTTTTAAAAAAATGAGAGTTGAAAGTTGAGGGTTGAGAGTTGAGAGTTTGGAATTGAGAGTTGAGGGTTGAGAGTTGAGAGTGCAGGGCCGCTATAACTAATAAACTATTAAACTACTATGCCCACTTCTTTATCTTTTATAGCAAGAATAAAAAAAATGAAAAAAAACAAATAAAACAATATTTGAAAAAACGCGACGTTATTATCAGAAAATATTAACAACTTAAAATCATATATCATGAAGAAGATTCTTTTTGCTATGATGACCGTTGCTGCCCTTCTGGTTTGCGGATGCGACAAAGAAGAATACAACAACAACAATGGTAATGGTACTAACACCGAGGAACGTCAACCCGACATCACCCCCTACCTTGGCAAATATCTGATGACCCGCACTACCGACCTCACCATCACCGTCCAGAATATGTTTAATTTCCCCATCGACCGCGACCTTGATGTCGAGGTGGTCACCGTTGCTAAAGACCCCAATGTGGAGTACGGCATCATCATGACCAGCAATGACGGCATGTACCTCAAAGGCACTGTCGACACCCTGGGACTGCACCTACAAAACGACACCATCCATCTAGCTATCGACACGCTGGGCATAGACGCTTCTGTCTTGGTGACCATGACCCACCCCATCATTAGCGCACCCGTGGACGGCGAAATGAACTGGACCAGCACGGCTGCCGGCACCGCCACCGTAGCGTTGCCCATCTTAGGCGACCTCACTGCCACCATCACCGGCAACATGAAGTACCGGACTGTTGTCAGCAAATAAGAAACAGTAGGTCTCATTTCATGAGTCGTTTTCTCGCCTCAGCAGTGTGCAAACACTTCGTGATTTGCACTCTGCATTTAGCTTAACGAAAACGTTTCATTTTTGATGCACACAGAATGCTGAATTCTGAGTGGGGAGAAGGTGCTAAGGAAGCAACAACCCACTCAGAATTCTTTTTTTCATTCCACCCTGCGAAGTATGTCGGCCACTAGTATGGCACAGGCAACCGCAGCGTTGAGGGACTCGGCGGTACCACCCAGATTGGGAATCGCTACACGGTGGGTGACGTGGGCCTGAACCGCTGGCGTAATGCCGCGAGATTCGTTGCCAATGACCAACACCGCCCCTTCCGTGGTCAGCTGCAACGGGCGATCTTTGGACCAGATGCTCTCTCCATCAAGCAAAGCACCGAAGACCGGCTTGGCACAGTTGGCAAGATAGTCGGGCAGGTCGGTATAGGTGATTTCGGTACGGAACAAGCCTCCCATGGTCGACTGAACGACTTTGGGGTTGAAACAAGAAACGGTGCCTTCGCTGCATACGATATGACGGATACCGAACCAGTCGGCCGTACGGATGATGGTGCCAAGATTGCCGGGGTCCTGCACATGGTCTAGGGCAAGAACAAGATTGGTGCCACCCGCCTTAGGACTGGCCAGAGCGCTGCGTTCCAAAAGCATCCACACCTCGTTGGGCGTGCGAAGGCTGCTTAGGCGCTCCAGCGCATCGGCATCAACCTCAAACAGTTGGGCACCCTGGGGATTATCCTGATGCTGCGAAAACCACAAATTTGTTGCGCAAATAACCTTAATGGGTACTTTTTGGGCCAATAATTCATCGCACATTTTCACCCCTTCAACAACAAAAAGTGAATCTTCTTCACAATACTTTTGTTGCTTATATACAGCAAGTTCCTTTAATTTATTCTTCGATATCATACGGCAAAGATACAAATATTTTTGAAATAAATTTTGCCATGTCGGAAAAAGTTAGTAATTTTGCACCCGATTTCAGAATCAGGATGGTGGGCGTAGCTCAGCTGGTTAGAGTGCCGGATTGTGGATCCGAAGGTCGTGGGTTCGAACCCCACCTCCCACCCCAAGAAAGGTAAAGCGCAGGACAAATGTCCTGCGCTTTTGGTTTATACCCCTCCCCTACCCCATTACGGAAAAACATAAAACGCACGTTTTTTAGTGCTCAGCATAAACCATTAAACCAATAAGCTTTTTACTTTTTACTATTACCCAAATGAGTTCCACGGATCTCACGTATATTCACGTATTTTTATCCTCGTGATACTGGTAAAAGTAAAAGGTAAAAACTATAAACTAAAATGTTTATTGGCATTTTTGCAAAGTAAATCAACTCTCAACCCTCAACTCTCAACCCTCAACTCTCAACTCTCAACTCTCAACCATCAACCCTCAACTCTCAACCATCAACCCTCAACCCTCAACCCTCAACTCTCAACTCTCAACCCTCAATTCTCAATTCCCAACTCTCAACTCTCAACCCTCAACTCTCAACCCTCAACCCTCAATTCTCAATTCCCAATTCCCAATTCCCAATTCCCAATTCCCAATTCCCAATTCCCAACGGCCCCGCCCACCCTTTTAGTTTTTAGTTTTTACTTTATAGTTTTTACTGATACTTGTGATACGTGGAAAATGAAGAATTAAGGTAACCTCTAGAAAAGCCCTGAATGGGCTTAAACAGATCTAGCCCAATGGCAACGCCCTTTCCGTCTGCAAAGATACCCTTTTTCCCCGACATGGCAAAAGTTTTTTCTTCTATCATAAATCATGATTATCCGCCTATACCATATTAAGCCTCGAAGAGGCTTGACTCCAATAACACTGTGATGAAAGTCAAGTGGACTTTCGATAGCGCAGCGGAGAATTTAGCGCAGCGCAGTGCGGTGGCAGGATACCGGCAAGACCACTTGCGTCTCGAAAAGACGCGACAAGGCGAACATCCGTCTCTATGTCGCGTCCCTCCGGGACGCTTTTTCTGTTTGCTTGGAACTCACCGCACTGCGCCTAACGGCTTGTACGGTGTTATGAAAGTCACATCCCTTCGGGATGTTTTTTAGGGGCTACCCAACGTCAACCTATTCATTATTAAGCCTCGAAGAGGCTTGCCTTCAATAACACTGTGAAGAAAGTCCAGTGGACTTTCGATAGCGAAGCGCAGAATTTAGCGCAGCGCAGTGCGGTGGCAGGATACCGGCAAGACCACTTGCGTCTCGAAAAGACGCGACAAGGCGAACATCCGTCTCTATGTCGCGTCCCTCCGGGACGCTTTTTCTGTTTGCTTGGAACTCACCGCACTGCGCCTAACGGCTTGTATGGTGTTATACCTCTGGAATGGATCGGGGTGACCGCAGCCATCACACTCTGCACAAAAAAAACGCTATTTGCTGCATGGCTTCAGCCATAAAATGCGCTTGAGGTGTATTACATTTACAATACGATTGTATCGAGATTATGTTCTATTGAGAAGGTAGAAACTAAATATAAGATAATACAAACATAATATAAATAGCGAACGGGGAGGAACGTTTCAATAAAGAGGTATTTGTAAGCAAAAAGGGTCAGGGAGAGGACGGAGGGAGGTCCGTCCTGCCTATAGGCAGGACGTAGGAAAGTGAGGAGGAATACTACTGCCTACTAGCTGTAGGAAGGAACATCAGCGACTCATTGCAGCAGGGGTGGCCAGGGCGCAGACGGCATTATTGCACTAGCAGCCTTTGGGTGCCACTGGCGGCAGGGGCGGCCAGGGCGCAGTCGGCATTATTGCACTAACAGCCTATGGGTACCATTGCGGCAGGGGCGGCTCCGGCGCAGTCGGCATTATTGCACTAACAGCCTATGGGTGCCATTGCGCAGGGGCGGCCAGGGCGCAGTCGGCATTATTGCACTAACAGCCTATGGGTACCATTGCGGCAGGGGCGGCCAGGGCGCAGCCGGCATTATTGCACTAGCAGCCTTTGGGTGCCACTGGCGGCAGGGGAAACGACGGTGACGAAATAGAGACCCTTGGGGACTCCTGCCAAGGAAACAGAGAAACGGGCGGCGGTGGCGGGAACACGCATTACCACACGTCCTATCATGTCCTGTATGAGGATAGCCGAAGCCAACCCCGGCACCTCCATGGTTAGCACATCGCGGCAAGGGTTGGGCCACAGACGGAACTGGAGGTCGCTGCAGAGCGTGGGCCCCATGCCGACGGCAGGAACAGTGTCGGGGGGAAAGGCGCGGGAAAAATCGGGTATGCCATATCCGGCACGGGTGTCTGGCAAGGCGGCCAGGCTGCCCCAGGCGCGGACACTATCGCACAGTTGGTCCGGCGTGAGTGCGGGATAGCGCTGCCACAGGCAGGCCATCATGCCGGCCATGATAGGGGTGGCCAAGGAGGTGCCGCCGTTGGTGGAGAGCATGCCCTCGGCCGTTGCGCCGTAGACATCGACACCCAAGGCCATCACATCGGGCTTGATGCGTTGGTCGGCAGTGGGGCCAAAAGAGCTGAAAGAGGCCCAGCTATTGTCTATGTCGGCGGCACCCACCGTGAGTACGCGCTGGGCATCGGCAGGGGTGAGGAGCCGACCGGCACCCTCGCTGCCATTGTTGCCGGCAGCATTGACGACCAACATGCCACGGCTGACGGCGACATTGGCGGCGACGCTAATCGGCGTGGTCTGCCCGTTCAAATCGTCCATGGTATGGTTCTGGGTGCTGTCGTCGAAGGTGAAGTAGCCCAACGAGGTAGTGATGATGTCGGCCCCCAGGCTGTCGAGATATTCGGCGGCAGAAATCCAGTTATACTCCTCCAGGATGGTCTCGCGCTCTGTGTTCTCGGTGCGGCAAAGCACATACGAAGCCCGGGGGGCCGTGCCCACAAAAAAGCCAGGGAGGTAGGAAGCCATAAGCGAAAGCACTTTGGTGCCATGGCCATTGATGGAGAAGACCTGGTCGCCAGACCAGACAAAGTCGCGCGTGGCCAACAGGCGGCCCTCGTCGCGCATGGAGCGGAAGAAACAGGCCGTGTCCACACTGGGGAAGCCCCCGTCGCACACGCCGATGATGAGGCCCTGCCCCTCAAAACCGTTGCGGTGGAGCTGGATGCCGCCCAGCTGGGCTATCTGGGGATAGCTGTAACGATAGTAGCCGGAATCGTAAACCGAATCGTAGGGCATGGGAGCATAGGGTTGGCCCGCACCCCCGGCAGCCAAGTCGGGGGCCTCGACGGTACTCCGCTCACAGAAAATAACCGTGTCGACAAAGGGCATATCGTCCAACAGCACCGCCCGTGAGGAATCGGCGGCAAAGAGGGTGACACCGTTGAGCCATTTGGACCGATTTTGGACAGTGAAACCCGCCTGACGCAAAGCCTGAAGGTAGGCCTGGCTGACAGGGAGGTCGAGGCTGTCGACGGCTATGGCCTGCCGCTGGCGCCGTTCGAGGGCCCGGGGGCCGAGATAGTCCTGCGGGGCATCCAAGGTATAGGTGCTGCCGGCCTTGTCGTGTAGTTGGACCCAAAACTTATATACCTCCTGGCTGTGCACATTGGTGCCAATGGCGACAAAGAGGAGCGTCAGTAGGGCAAAGAGGGTATTCTTCATAGCATTGTCTATTGGTGAGCACTAAAAATCGTGCGTTTTATGTTTTGCCTTTATAGGGCGTCATTTGTAACCCATTCATTTCCCAAGGCGTTGCCATTGGGCTAGATATGTTTAAGCCCTTCCAGGACATTTCTAGAGGTTACCTATTGTAACTGGCTCAGCAGCCAGGCGAAGGTGAAATTCTGATACCAAAGTTCGCACCCGTTGGAGGTATTCCGCTCGACAAAGCAGCCGATGGTGCCGTCGTGCTGGAGGGTGAGGGAGGAATAGACCGAGGGACCGTGGCAGAGAACCACGGGGTCCTGCCAGGTGCGGCCCTCGTCGTAGCTGACAAAAACGCTCACATTCTCGCGCTGCATGCTGTTGGGTATGGAGTGGAGCAGGACGTTCTGCATGGCCCCTTGGTCGGTAGCACAGAGACGCAGGAGATCGCCATTGCAGGCGTTGGTGGTCATCTCGGGCCACGTGCCCTGAGGGCTCCAGGTGATGCCGCCATCGGTAGAGACCGTATGGCCGCGGGCACCGTTTTGTCGGACACTCATCAGCACACCACCATCAACCAGCTCCACCAGTTTGGCCTCGTCGCCGCCCTCAAAGGCTTTCTCCGACACCTGCCAGGAGTGGCCGTTGTCATCGGAATAGAGGACAAAGTTGTCTAACGCCCAGGCATCGTTGCGACGCATGGCGGCGACGAAAAGGAGGCGCCCCTTGTGCTTTCCCCTTTGGAGACAAAGGCCGTTGCCCGAGGCACAAAAGGAGCCGCGATAAGGTCGGCAGGCGGGGTTGGCGGCCTGGCTGCCCCAAAGGGTACTGGTGATGTCGACGGGCGGGGACCAGGTGGTGCCTCCATCGGTGCTGCGACAGATATAGGTACGGATAGGGTCGTCGGCAGTAGAAGCGAAGAGCCCATTGCCACCCACGAAAGTGAGCACCACGTCGCCGTTGGGGCAGACCACCACAGCGGGGTCGCCATAGCCCTGCTTATAGCCCGTGCCAGCGACGATAGTAGAAGGAGGCGACCATGTGCGGCCGCCATCGGTGCTGCGACGGCACACGATGTCGATATCCTGAGGCAGGTCACCCTCGTTGTATTTGCGCCTATCGTTGACCGCCAGCAGGGTGCCATCGTTGAGCGTGCAGAGGGCTGGGATGCGCCAATTGCGCGAGCCATAGTCGCCTGGGGCATAGAGGCGTTGCTCGTAGAAGAAGACGCTGTCGCTGAGGGCTATGGCGGGGAGCTTCACCCCTTGGCCCAGCACCGTCAACGGCAACAGCAAGGACAGGCAGATATGTAACTTCCTATTCATGGCATTGGCAGCGGAAGCCCTCCCCTATTTTACCTTCATCACAAAACCGCCGCCGGGGGCCAGATGAACCTTCAGTCGGGAAGCGGTCAGAAGCTGGCGGCAGTAGTCCGCCCCTTTGCGGTGGGCATTAACGCCGTCCTTGTAAAGCTCCACTTGGCAGGTCTTGCCGGTGAGTTGCTGCAGGTCAACCTCCACATCGCGTTCAGTCCAGTTGGTGATGCCGCCCACATACCAGGTATTGCCCTTGCGGCGGGCGGTGACAATATACTGCCCCACCTCGCCCTGCAACACTCGGGTTTCGTCCCAGGTGGTGGGGATGGCGGCAACGAAACGGGTGTAGTCAGGCTCCTTCTCATAGTTGGTAGGCGAGTCGCAAAGCATATTCAGGGGAGACTCCAGCACAACATACAGACCCAGCTGATGACAGCGGGTGCCCTGGCTCATAGGCTCGCTCCAGCAGGGGTGGTAGCAGCCCTTGGCGCCGTTGAGCATGGCACCTTGGGTGTAGTCCATGGGGCCCGAGGTCTGGCGGATGAAGGGCAGTTCGGTGTCGTACTGCACCTGGTCCCAGGTGACGGGGGCCCACTTGAGCTGCTCCAATCCCGCCACGCCTTCGAAATTGAGCACATTGGGGAAGGTGCGGTTGAGGCCGGCGGGCTTGAAAGCCCCATGGAAGTCGACCAGCAGGTGATATTTGGCACACATGCTGGCAGCGCGTTTATAGAACTGGGTGACAAGCTGGTCGTCGCGGTCCATAAAGTCAATCTTGAAGCCCTTGATACCCATCTGGCTGTAGTGCTGGCAGACGTGTTCCATGTCGCGGTCGAAGGCATAGTAGCCGGCCCAGAGGATGAGCCCGACACCACGCCCCGCGGCATAGTCCACCAGCATGGGCAGGTCTATTTCGGGCACCACCTGGAACAGGTCGGCCTTGCCGTTCACAGCCCAGCCCTCGTCCAGTATGACATACTCGATGCCGTAACGCGAGGCAAAGTCGATATAGTGCTTATAGGTGTCGTTGTTGATGCCGGCCTTGAAGTCCACGCCGCCGATGTTCCAGTTGTTCCACCAGTCCCACGCCACCTTGCCGGGTTTTATCCAGCTGAGGTCGCCCACCTGCGAGGGTTCGCCCAGCAGATAGCTCAGGTTGTTCATGGCCAGGTCGGCACTGTTCTGTGCCACCATGGCGATGCGCCAGGGAAGGACGGAGAGCTTGCCCACTGTGGCAATATAATCCTCACGCTCGGTTACCAAAAGCTGCAAGTTGTTGTGGCCTCCCTGCTCCCATTTCTTGGGATAAGGGGCATGCTCGCCCTCCAAACGGCCGGCATGGCCCATGCCCTTGAGGTAAAGGCCGGGGTAGTCGGTGAGGGCGGACTCGGTGAGGCACACCTTCATCCCTCCCGCGGCATGCACCAGCAGGGGCAGGAAGCAGAGCCGCTGGGTGTTCAGTTTCGACAGCGGCAGGGTTTCATACAGATTTTCAAACGAAGAGGAAAACTGCACCTCGTGATTGTCCTCGACATAATTGATTACGTAGGGCACCGTGGCATTATAGTCGTCGGCAAAGTTATACTCCACCTTCTCAAAGCGCACCCGGCAGGGCTGGACAATCTGGTAGCGGTAGGCCACACCTTCGTCGTAGGCCCTGAACACTAGCAGCAGATCGCCTTTGATTTTGAGCGTGAGCTCGTTGAAGTGGTTGCGCATGGAGGCCTGGCGTGTGAAAGGCGACGGCACGGTCTCATCCACCGTGCGGGTGGTGGCCTTGGACACGGCCATGCTGCCCGTCACCCTTTTGTCGTAGACGCGGTTGAGCCCCACATGCGAGGGCAGAAGGATGGTTACGCCGTTATAGACAATGTCGTAGGTGATCTCCTCCTCTGGCGTGGCAACAATATGAGTCACCAGCTTGCCGTTAGGTGACTTGAGGGTGTACTGTTTGGATGATGTCTTTGCCTGGGTAGCGAGGGCCACCGCAGCCAAGAGTAGGCAGAGAATTAGTTTTTTCATCGTATCACGAAGTTAATTTTTACAACTTTCTAGCACCGTCGCCAATGACAACGGGAATGGCCTGGCACTCCACGCCGAATTGGGCCTTGTAGGTTTGGGCCACCTGGGCGACAAAGGTGTCGTAGTTCTCATTTTTGACCAGATTGATGGTGCAGCCGCCAAAGCCGCCCCCCATGATGCGGGAGCCCGTCACGCCCAAGCGGCGGGCCTCGCCCACCAGGAAGTCAATCTCGGGGCAGCTCACCTCATAGTCCTTGCTCAGGCCTTCGTGGGTGAGATACATCTGCTGCCCCACGGTCTCATAGTCACCTCGCTGCAGGGCTTCGCTCACCTTCATCACACGCTCCACCTCGCCCACCACAAAACGGGCACGGCGGTAGTCCTCGGCACTGATGCTGTCCCGCACGCTTTCCAGCATATCCCACGTGCAGTCGCGGAGTGTTTCGATACCCAACTGCTTGGCCACCCGCTCACAGCTGTTGCGACGGTCGTTGTAGGGAGAACCCACTAACTCATGCCTGACGCAGCTGTTGACAAGCACCAGGCGGTAGTCTGCGGGGCTCCACGGGAAATACTCGAACTCGCCGCTGCGGCAGTCGAGCCGGACCAACCGATTGGCACGCCCATGCATGGAGACAAACTGGTCCATGATACCGCAGTTGACACCCACAAACTGGTGCTCGGTGGCCTGGCCGATGAGGGCCAGCTGCATGGGGGCCAGGGTGCCGTGGAAGAGGTCGTTGAGGGCCACGGCAAAGCAGCATTCGAGGGCTGCCGAAGAGCTCATGCCGGCCCCCTGGGGCACATCGCCGGCATACACGGCATCGAAGCCTCCCACCGCAACGCCATTGGCCATCATCAGACGGGCCACACCATAGATATAGCGGAAATGGACCGATTCGGGTCCTTGGTCATCGTCGATGTCGAACTCGCAGTAGTGCCTGAGGTCCACGGCATAGGCCCGCACCCAACGGGTGCCGTTGGGCCGCACCTCGGCCACAATGCCCTGCGCGACAGCGCCAGGGAAGACGAAGCCGCCATTGTAGTCGGTGTGCTCGCCAATGAGGTTGATACGACCGGGAGCGAAATACAAACTGCCTTCGGCACCGCCAAAGCGTTCCAAAAAATGTTGGTGTATAATATTTCGATTCATAGCGAAAGATTTTGTTACTCTGAAACCCACATAATACTGGTGCCGAATGATGGGCGGCCATTGCCTCTCAGAATTCGGCACCAGAGTAGATATTGTTACTATTTAAACGCATTTTCCGACAGACCCTTGCCGCCGATTTTGAGGTCCTCCATGTAGCCGGGCACCTCGCGGCCGAGATACTTGTCGACATACAGTTTGGCCAAATACTGCCCCAGCATGAAGCCGTGGCCGCGCAGGCCGGTGCAGAGCCCCACCTCGGGGTCGATGATATAGCGTGGTTCGGTGTAGCGACCCGCCCACACGGCCAGGAAACCCACCTCGCGCAGGTTGGGAATCCACTCGGCAAAGACCTCCGAAACAATCTCCAAGAACTCCTTGGAGTTGTACTTGATGTTCTGCCGAGCCTCGTAGGCATCGGTGTCGGGACTGGCGCAGCCGATGATTTGTCCGGTGTGGCCCCACTGCTGGCCGTAGACGGCACTGAAGCCCTTGTAGTGACGGCGGTCGATAATCATGTCCAGCGGTCCACCGTTGGGCCCCATCATGGGCAGACGGCGCGTGATGAAAGCCTGGTGCTTGACCGGGTAAAGGCCCGTGTCGAGGTCGAGCTGGTCGATGAACTTCTCGGCCCCCCAACCCATGGCGTTGACAAAGTGGTCGCAAGTGTATTCGACATACTGGCCTTGGTGGTTGCGGACCAGGGCCACATAATGGCCGCCGACTTTCTGGACATGGAGCAATTCGCAGTCTTCGTAATAACGGCCTCCCCTATTCACGCCGATGCCACGTATGTAGTCTATGACGCGTCCGGGGGTGGCCTGCCAGCAGTCGCGGGTAATCAAGGCATGGCTGTAGGTGCTCTTGGTGTCGTCCCACAGGGGCGAAATCTCTTTCTTGAAGTCCTTACGCTCTATCATATAGGCATCGCTCCAGGCCCGCGAAGCGTCGAGGGACTGATAGGTAGCATCGTCGTGAACCAGATTGACATAGTGCGTCAAACGGTAATTGATGTTGCAAACCTTCTGCATGTCTTTGAAGATCTCGTGGTTGTGGACAGCGATGTCGGCGATGTCGGGATTGGAGAAGGCGGGGCGGCCACCACCAATGCAACGCCAGGAAGCTCCGCGGCTGTAGTTGATCATGACGGGGTTCTTGCCCGCCTCGGCAAAATAACGGAAGAGGGCACTGCCGGCGATGCCGCCTCCTGCTATGAGGATTTCGACACGCTCCTTACGCACATCGTTCATCTTGGGGAAGACGAAGACCTCGCGAGAGTGGCTGTTGTAGAGGTCACCTAACGTTACCTGGTTGGAGAGCGGGGCACGGGGCGTTGCGTCGCCTACCAGTTCGATGCCATAGCTGCGCAGGATTTGGCGGGCACGAGGGATGCAGCGTTTGCCGCGACAGGGGCCCATGCCCAGACGGGTGATATGCTTGAGCTCATCAACGGAAATGGTCTTGCGGTCGCCCAAGACCTGCAGTACCGTGTCGAGCTTGATATCCTCGCAGTGGCAAACGTAGGTCTCGGACGGGTCTTTGATTTCCACCAGTGGCCTGAGGTTCAAAGGCTCGGGATAGCTAGCCTTGGTGATAAAGCCCTTGATGTCGGTTACTGCACCTTGGTGCGAAAGGATTTTGACGCGTGCCACGTGGGTCTTATTGGGTTTGCGGAGGATTTTTTCGACGACGCCCTCCCCTACTTTCTGTCCGTTGTTGTCGACCAAGAAAACCTCAACACCGTCTGGCACTTCGTACTCTATGGGCAGGAAGACCACCTGTTTGTTCATGTCGTAGCCAAAGATGGCCAGGCCGGGGCAATTGGAGACACACTGCATGCAGCCGATGCACTTGTCGTAGTCGATGGTGGGGGTGCTGGAGGTGGTGGGCTTAGTGATGGCACCTTGTGGGCAGGAGAAGCTACAGGGATTGCAGGCAAAGCCATACAGACAGTCGGCCTGCACGAAGGGTTTCATCCTCATGCGCTCCTCGGTAGGCAGGTTGGGCTTCTCCAACAGTCGGACCGGATGCTGCTGGGAGTCGATATACTGGCGGGAGATGTCGAGATATTCGTCGTAATTATAACGCACACCCATGGCTTGGGCAACCTCGTAAGCAGCCTGACGGCCACGGAGGACGGCACTGGTGCCTTCGCCTATGCGGATGGCATCGCCGACACCGTAGGTGGCATGGCCAAAGACTTCGCGGCCTTTGACCAGCAGTTGGTTGTCCGGAATAAGTCCCGTGCAGATGTTGATAATGTCGATGTCGTCGATTATCTGTTCGGTGCCAGGTATTGCCTTGAAGTTCTCGCACTTGGCAATCACAGCACCCGTGATGCCGGTGTGGTCGGCATTGGGGATGGCACGAACGAGGGTGTAGCCCGTCATGATGGGTATGCCCAGTCGGCGCAGCCGGTTGGCCTGGACGGGGAACCCACCTTCACGAGGCATAGCCTCTATGATGGCCTTGATGGTGGCCCCGGCCTGCATGCCTTGGTAAGAGGTAAGGTAGCCGATATTGCCGGCTCCGACGGTGAGCACCCGTTTGCCCAGCAATGTATGTTCCTGGTTCATCATCTTCTGGAACACGGCGGCAGTGTACACTCCCGGCACATCGTCGTCGGCAAAGGTGGGCATGAAAGGCACGGCCCCTGTGGCCACGACCAGATGGTCAGCATCCACGTAGGATATTTCGCCCGTGACGATATTTTTGACGGCCACCCGGCGCCCCTCCAACAGGTCCCATACGGTACTGTTGAGCAAAATGCCTTCGTGGTTGTCGCCTGCCAAGGTCTTGGCGATGTCAAACCCTCTCATGCCGCCAAAGCGCTTCTCTTTCTCAAAGAAGAAAAACTGGTGGGTCTGCATGTTGAACTGCCCCCCTATGCGGCTGTTGTTGTCTATCACCAGATTGTCGATGCCAAAGGCATTGAGCTGCTCACGGCAGGCCAGACCGGCAGGACCGGCCCCAATGATGGCCACCTGCGTCTTGTAAATCTTCACCTCGCGGGGCTGCTCGGGGCGGGCATCGGGAATCTCGTATACACTGGTGTCTACATGGTGCACCTCTTTGACACCGTCAACCAAGGTAACACAGATTCTTCTCACCTGCCCATCGACAATCATTTCACATGCGCCGCACTTGCCTATGCCGCAGTTCAAACTACGGTTGCGGCCATTGATGCTGTGGCTGTGGACTGGGAAACCGGCCTGATGCAGAGCGGCGGCAATGGTGTAGCCCTTGCGCCCCTGCACCTTCTGACCGTCATAGATGAATTCCACTATCTCGCTCTGCGGGATATCTAAGATGGGATGATGCTCAATTTTGTACATAAAAGTGTTTAATGTTTGATTTATAGAGGATAACAAATAATTATATGCCGCTTTGCTTTTTTTGAACTTGCAAAAATACACTTATTTTTCCAAAGTACAAAAAATTTAACATTTGAACATTTCAAACGCCCAAACCATTCATACATCAGCACCTCATTTCACACAAATCCAATCCTGCACCACCGCTCTTTCAGCCCACTGCACTTTCGAGACGGCAAAGGGACAATGAGAATTGAGAATTGAGAATTGGACCCTCAATTCTCAATTCTCAATTCTCAATTCTCAACGGCCCCGCCCACCCTTTTAGTTTTTACTTTTTACTTTTTAGTTTTTACTGAATCAGTGCTGCAGCACCGTCAGTTTCTTGGTGGCGAGTCCGGCAGGGGTGTGGATGACCATGACGTAGTTGC
>CAMVMF010000043.1 GCA_947168515.1 uncultured Bacteroidales bacterium | reverse complement strand
TTTGTGATAAAGTAAAAGGTAAAAACTAAAAACTAAAAGGGTGGGCGGAGTTGAGGGGTGAGAATTTGTGATAAAGTAAAAGGTAAAAACTAAAAACTAAAAGGGTGGGCGGGATGAGAATTGAGAATTGAGAATTGAGAATTGAGAATTGAGAGTTTTGAATTAAGAGTTGGTAACCTCTAGAAAAGCCCTGAAAGGGCTTAAACAGATCTAGCCCAATGGCAACGCCTTGGGTAAATGATTGGGGTACAAATGACGCCCTGTAAGGGCACAACATAAAACGCGCGTTCTTTATGAGAATTGAGGGTTGAGAGGTGAGAGTGGAGAGTTGAGAGATGAGGGTTGAGAGGTGAGAGTGGAGAGTGGAGTGTTGAGGGTTGAGAGGTGAGAGGTGAAGGTTGAGAGTTGAGGGTGGAGAGGTGGGAATTATTGATA
This sequence comes from uncultured Bacteroidales bacterium, assembly GCA_947168515.1. GTDB lineage: Bacteria > Bacteroidota > Bacteroidia > Bacteroidales > P3 > Colimorpha. Next base: position 27,434 of record CAMVMF010000043.1, on the reverse strand, counting down.
AAACTGATAGAGAGTGGTGCTAATCTAAATCAGGAAACGACATACAAAAGGGGGGCCAACAGTTGTTGCCCCCCCCTTTGCTTATATGGGTGTGTTCCCAGCTATTATTTATCCATGGTGAAGAGGAATTCTTCGTTGCTGCGGGTATGGGCCATATTCTTGAGCAGGAAGTCCATGGCCTCAAGTGGGGTCATGTCGGTGAGGAGGTTGCGCAGGGCCAAAATGCGGGTGAGCATGTTCTTGGGGACCAAGAGGTCGTCGCGCCGGGTGCTGGAGGCTGCCAAGTCGATGGCGGGATAGATGCGCTTGTTGGCCAGCTTGCGGTCGAGCTGCAATTCCATATTACCTGTGCCTTTGAATTCTTCAAAGATGACATCGTCCATCTTGCTGCCGGTTTCGGTCAGGGCAGTGGCAATGATGGTGAGGGAGCCACCATCCTCGATATTGCGGGCGGCACCAAAGAAACGTTTGGGTTTTTGCAGGGCGTTGGCCTCCACACCACCGGAGAGCACTTTGCCGGAGGCGGGCTGGACGGTGTTGTAGGCACGGGCCAGACGGGTGATGGAGTCGAGCACAATGACCACATCGTGGCCGCACTCGGTGAGGCGCTTTGCCTTTTCCAGGACGATGTTGGCAATACGCACATGGCGGTCGGCGGGTTCGTCGAAGGTGGAGGCGATGACTTCGGCCTTGACGCTGCGCTGCATGTCGGTGACCTCCTCGGGGCGCTCGTCGATGAGGAGGACCATCAGATAGACCTCAGGGTGGTTGTATGCAATGGCGTTGGCCACCTCTTTGAGGAGGGTGGTCTTACCGGTTTTGGGCTGGGCAACAATCAGGCCACGCTGTCCTTTTCCGATGGGGGTGAACATATCGATGATGCGGGTGGAGCGGGTCTCGTTGGGGTGGCCGGTGAGGTTGAATTTCTCGTCGGGGAAGAGGGGAGTGAGGGACTCGAAGGGAACACGGTCGCGGATGCGCTCGGGGGACAGACCATTGATTTCGTTGATTTTGACAAGGATAAAATAGCGGTCGTTCTCCTTTGGGGGACGTATCATGCCCTGGATGGTGTCGCCGGTTTTGAGGCCATAGTTGTGGACCATCTGGACGGAGACGTAGACATCGTCGGGCGAAGCCAGATAGTTGTAGTCGGACGAGCGCATGAAGCCATAGCCGTCGGGGGCCAGTTCAAGGACACCCTCTACCGAAACGACGCCCTCGGTCTCAAAGGGATAGGCAGGTTTGGCCGGCTTGGCAGCGTCAGCATCAGCAGCCTGACGGTCGGCTCCGGAGAAGTTGCTGTTGTTTTTGTATTTGCGATCAAATTTCTTGGTCCACACTTTTTTGCCTGTTTCGGGGGTCTCGACAGGAGTTTCCTCCTTGAGTTGTTGGGGTGCGGAGGTCTCTTCGGAGGCAGGTTCTGGCAGGGTGGGGCGCGAAGTGGCTATGGGCTGAGCGTTAGAGTGGATGCGCTCGCGACGTTTGCGGGGCTTGGACTCCTCAGCTGTCTCCTGGGGCACAGCAGGTTCGGGAGTGGGGGCCTGCGCTACTTCGGCGTTAGGCGTTGCGGGTTCAGGGGTTTGAGCAATAGTGGCCTTGGCCTTTTTGGCAGTTGGGGTCTTGGCCTTGGCTTCTGCTGCCGTGGTTTCTGACTTTCTGGGGCGGCCACGTTTTCTTTTGGGCTGTGGCTCTTCCTGCGGGGCTTCGGGTTGTGGAGCGGACTGCTGAGCGGCCTTTTCGGCTTCGTCGGCAGGGGCTGTGGGCTGTTGGAGGGCTTCGCCGCGGCGAATCAGATGGCCCGAAGGGCTGACCACATCGGGGACATCGGGGATGGTGGGAATCTCCAAATCGGCGATATTGATACCTAGAGAGTCAAGGTCTATAGGTGAGGTAATATCTTTGTTGACCACCGTGGTGCGTGCAGGTTTGGCTTCGGGGGCCTTGCGTCCACGCTGGTGGAGCTCGGGATTGTTCATGGACGACTCAGCCAGAAGCTTGGGTTTGATGCGAGCACGTTTCTGACGGGTGGAGGGGGATTTGTCTTTCTGCTGTTCCTGTTCCTTGGTGAGGGCATTGGGATTCTCGGACTGGAGAGCAATGATTTTGTAGATAAGATCTTGGGGGTTAAGCGCGGCTGGGCTGGAAATACCTAATTCTCTAGCGATATTAATTAGTTCTACTTGGGCCTTTGCTTCTAATTCTGCTTTGCTATACATATACAATATGTGCTATGTTGTTTTTGAAAAATTGTTTACCATAAAAAAATACGGAACGTCCTGAACAAAAGTACCTTACATTCAAAAATACTATGATACCGGGCGATTTTTGATGCTGCAAAAATAAAAAAAAAATCTCATATATGTTTTTTTTTTTTGTTGATTGAACGAAAATGTGTACTTTTGCAGAAAATTTGAGCACATTTAAATAACACTTAATTAAATAACACAATGAACATTCCTCAGAATTTAAAGTACACCCAGGATGACGAATGGGTAAGAGTTGAAGGCGAATTTGCTTATGTTGGAATTACCGACTATGCTCAGCACGAATTGGGCGACATCGTTTTCGTAGACGTAGACTGCGAAGGCGAGACCGTTGAAGGCGGTGAGGCTTTTGGCAGCCTCGAAGCCGTGAAGACCGTTGCCGACCTGCTGATGCCTGTCACCTCCGAAGTCGTTGAGTTCAACACCGCCCTCGAAGAGGCCAGCTCCATCAACAACGACCCCTATGGCGAAGGCTGGATCATCAAGATCAAACCCGCCAACATGGCCGACATCGACGGCCTGCTGGATGCCGAAGCATACAAAGCCAAAATTGGTGCTTAATCATCATTAGGCATACATGCAACCACATATGGCCCCGACGGTGTCGGGGCCATTTTTTTCCGCCCCCCTATCTTTCCATACCTACAACCTTTTTGTCTTACAGTCTTAGTTGTAAGATTGAATTTTGTAACAGATAAAAATAAGGTAAAGGATAAGGGCGCGGGTAGCCTTACTCTCAACAATTCCTCAAGCAGTGTGGAATTATTGAATTTCAACCGATCAGCATTTCTGAGTAAAGAATACATCCAGTGGACGTATTGGAAAGCGAAGCGGAGAATAATGCGTTCTCATATTAATCATCGCCTCACCTTAATTTTCATCTTCTCTAAGCTAGGCTCAAAATGATGAGCACCCATAAGGGACTTCCATTAATAACTTTTTGAACACGAAATGCACGAATCTAACGTTTTCGTTAAGCCGAACGCAGAGGGCAAATCGCGAAGTGTTTGCACTATGCTGAGGCGAGAAAACGTCTGTTGAAAACTAACAAATTGATTATCTGAATCTTCATGCAGGCATAATGACGAATAAAACGTTTTCGTTAAGCCGAACGCAGACAAGCTTGAGATTGTTCTCCGCTTCGCTATCGAAAGTCCACTGGACTTTCTTCATATGCTGAGGCGAGAAAACGTCTGTTGAAAACAAACGAATTTTTAGAAGTCCCATAATCAATTATATTATGTTCTCCCCTCTGAAGTGTGTGTTTTTTGTTGGTTTTCTATAGACGTTGCCAACAGCCATATATGTGTTAACCCTCGACAGGGTGACTTTTAATAGTTGCCCCAACTCCCTCCTATGAACAGACAGTCACAATCCATGCACCCACTCATCATCAATCACACTAAAGTCCAACTGGTTTTATGTGTTAAGGATGCAGCCAGGAAGCCATTTGGCAGTCAAGCCGATGCTTCATCTTGGATTAATAAATGCCCATCAATGCTGTGTACAATTATTTCAAATATAAAAAAAGTTCAACACATTTTGTAGTCTTATAATGACCTATCCCACTTGTTATAACTTCACTATACTACTAACAAACAGCACTATACATAATTTAACAATTTTTTTTCATCGAAACTATTTTTTTTCATATTTTTGCAGCAGAAAAATATATGAATAACTAAGTACTCGTATTTATGAAAAAAAATTCACTACTATTTAGCTTTTTATGCCTGATGGGGGCATCGGTTGCTTGGGGGCAGAGCACTGTGTGCGAAACACCAAGCGCAGTCTGCGACACCACCATTGTGCGACATTGGAAAGGGGACGAATACATCGTCTACACGGCCCTAAGTTCAGGCGCACGCACTGTTGCCTACCACAACCGAGCCACAGGCAACATTATCAGTGCCTCTGTTCCATCCTATGTGACCATCAACGACTTCCGCATAGCCAACGACTCAGTTTTTGCTGGTGGCTCAGTCAACACAAGCACCAAGCAGGGCCTGCTGGCTTGCTTCGCCATCAGCGACCTGCTGGTAGGAACGGTTAACTACGCCAGCCTAGTATTATAAGTAACTAAAATTAATGTGCATAGTTTATAACACGAATTGCCATGAAATATCCATTAAATAATGGGCAATCGAATATGTTAGAACAATTATTTAAGGTTACTTCAAAAAAACGCCCTGAAAAGGCAAACACAAAGATAGCTGTAATCTTCGCCTACAGAAAACCAGCAAGATACCGAAACGCCCTGCAGGGGCAAAACAGAAACAAACAATTTTTAGTGCTCGCCTTAATAAAAAGACACACCATGAAAAAATATATCACTTTGGCCTTGTTGGCCATGAGCATAAGCATAGGGGTACAAGCGCAACATATAGTGCGCATAGACACCGTACTGGTCCCTTACTTCCAGTTCGACAACGAAGAATGGTTACAATCGGACTCGCTCCACAAATGTGTCCACGAAGGACTATACTTCGACTGCTATCCCGGCAACCCTCAGAGGCCAATTATACCGATGCATGCGAATATGCTTAATTATCATACGCTGTTCGGAGACCAGCTGCAATACAACTATATCGAGGGTGGTGCAGATATCTACGGCATAGCAACATGGGTACATATACAAGACACGACCACAACAAACTACCCACAGGAAGACCTTTACCTCTACGATGCCATGCCCGATACATTTATGCTGAAAGCCGTGGTGCCATACAATCCATTGGTTCCTAGCAACGGCTACAACATCCGTTTTCGATCAAGATGGTTCGACCACGATAAATTTTATTGTGACAGTGCTGCCGAGTGGGAACAATACGTAGGCTCAACTCATCACAAGATTCTCTTTGACAAACCCATTCATGTAGACGACTCCTTCTACGTGGGAGCCACGCAAAGACGATGGGAAGCAGCATACCTTTGGACGTATTCGTCAACAGATAATCGAATAGAACCATATCCAAGACCCACATTCTATCACTGGGGGTATATCTTGGTGGGTAACCGAGGCATGAACGGTGACTCTACCTGCTGGCCAAGGATAAAACTGAAACAACGCTGGACAATGAACAACCCAATATTGTACCCCGTAAGCATAAGTGTGTGGGGCGACACCGTCCCCGAAGGCTACGTCCTGAACCAATGGGTGGACCGCGAGGCGGTGGACTTCTGCCTGATTGTGCCTATCATAGGCAAGACGGACACCCTCTGGGACTACGAGCTGACTGAATGTCCCTGGGTGCGGTGGCTCAACGTGACCGGGGTCTATGGCGACACCACTGTGCTGCGGTGGGACCGCTACGACTACACCTACAGCCAGTGGCAACTCTCCTATGGTCCCAAGGGCATACGTCCCGAAGATGGCACCCTGGTCAACTGCATCCGCCCTACATGGCGCCACATCGACTCGCTGCACCGTGCCGACACCCTCGTGGCATGGGTGCGCACCGTCTGCCACGAAGAGGGCTATGAGTATTACAGCGCGTGGAGCGACAGCGTCGTCTGGTGCGGGGCCGGACAGCCACTCTGGACCGAGCGACCCAACGGCAATGCCGTCACCGACGGCATGGTGCGGCTGACTCCCAACCCCGCCAATGCCGATGTGACGGTGTCGTCGGCCTACCGTCTGCTGGGCGTGGAGGCCTACGCCATGGACGGCCGCAACATATACAAGGCCGATGCCCACGGCCTCACCCACACCCTCTCGGTGAAAGGCTGGTCGCAGGGCACCTACCTGCTTCTGGTGGAGACCGCCTCGGGCATCGCCACCAAGAAACTGGTCGTCCGCCCATAAACCTCGCGACTGTACGCACCGGCAACTAACGCTCAAAGCACCAACACCTGACCAGAGCAGTTGCCCGGAATAGAAAGAGGGGGCGAAATTACAAAAAGGATCAAAAACTATAGGGATCCGATAAAACTTTTTTGGATAAGTTGAAAAAAAGTAGGGCTGACATTTTGCGGTGTCAGCCCTTTGGTTTATCTTTGCAGTCGCTAAACAAAAAAGTATAAACCAATGAGCAAAGATACGAATTTTATTGGACAGCCGGTATATGTACAATTGATAAATCTCGTAAACCGAGAGAGAATCAAGAAGATAAGTTCGTGCGGAGGGCATTTTTATATTGCCTTTGGCACCATATCGATTCTGTATATTGCTGTTGCGGATTGAAAATCCTTATACTCAACTGGTCTGGATTGCAAATCCAGACCAACGGCAGGGCATGGAAAATCCAAAAGGTCGGAATATTGCTGTTGAGGATTGAAAATCCTTATACCCAATTGGTCTGGATTGCAAATCCAGACCAACGGCAACATCCGATAGGTCGGAAATGAAGATATTTCATATGAGTTACTTGTTAACAAAAAGAGATACCAAGCATCTTATTATCAAAAAGGCAACGAAGAAGACTTTATTGACACCGCGGATTTAACTAACTATTACCTCAAAGAAATATCAAAAAAGTATACAGAAGAAGAACTATCTGAAATGACGGAAGAACAAATAGCAACAGTTAATGCCATGATTGCATTTTCGTACTACACACAACTACTTGAAAAAAAGTCAGTTTGGTTTATGATTAATAACAGCCTGGGCAGCTATTATATTTTAATGTATTATGACAATGGATATAACCAAGCAAATGGTGAAGACTTGTGATTATTATTCTTGATTAATATCTTATTCTCCGAGAATTTAAAAGAAAACGTCTGCAAACATTGGTTTGCAGACGTTTTTGTGTTATGCTATAACGAAATGGGTTAGTAGGCGCGGGCGAAGATGACGCGGCGGTGGGAGGGTTTGCCGGTGAGGATACACTTGCCTTCCTCTTCGGGTGCATCGTAGGGGATGCAGCGGATGGTGGCCTTGGTGAGCTCCTTGACCTTCTCCTCGGTCTCGGTGGTGCCGTCCCAGTGGCAGAGCAGGAATCCGCCCTTCTCGATCTCGGTCTGAAACTCCTCCCAAGTGTCCACCTTGCGGGTGTTGGCGGCGCGGAAGTCGGCAGCGCGCTGGAAGAGGTTCTTCTGGATCTCGTCCATCAGGCTCAGCACATGGTCGGCAATGCCCTCGATGGGCATGGTGATTTTCTCCAGAGTGTCGCGGCGGCAGACCTCGCAGGTTCCGTTCTCCAGGTCGCGGGGGCCGATGGCCAGACGGACGGGCACGCCCTTGAACTCATACTCGTTGAATTTCCAGCCGGGTTTGTACTCGGTGCGGTTGTCGTATTTGACGGTGAGGCCTTTGGCTTTGAGGGCATCGATGATGGGGGCGATGTGGGCATCGAGTTCTGCCATCTGCTCGCTATTTTTGCAGATGGGCACGATGGCCACCTGGATGGGGGCGAGCTTGGGCGGCAGGACGAGGCCGTTGTCGTCGGAATGGGTCATGATGAGGGCACCCATCAGACGGGTGGAAACGCCCCAAGAGGTGGCCCAGACATACTCCAACTGATTCTCCTTGTTGAGGAACTGCACTTCGAAGGCCTTGGCAAAGTTCTGACCCAGGAAGTGGGACGTGCCGGCCTGCAGGGCCTTGCCGTCCTGCATCATGGCCTCGATGCAGTAGGTGTCGAGGGCACCAGCGAAACGCTCGTTGGGGGACTTCACGCCTTTGACCACGGGCACAGCCATCCAGTTCTCGGCGAAGTCGGCATAGACGTCCAGCATACGGCGGGCCTCGGCTTCGGCCTCCTCGCGGGTGGCGTGGGCGGTGTGGCCTTCCTGCCAGAGGAACTCGGCGGTGCGGAGGAACATGCGGGTGCGCATCTCCCAACGGACCACGTTGGCCCACTGGTTGCAGAGGATGGGCAGGTCGCGATAGGACTTGATCCAGTTCTTATAGGTGCTCCAGATAATGGTTTCGGAGGTGGGGCGGACGATGAGTTCCTCTTCCAGCTTGGCGCTGGGGTCGACGACGACACCGCTACCGTCGGGGTTGTTCATCAGGCGGTGGTGGGTCACAACGGCACACTCTTTAGCAAAACCCTCCACATGCTCGGCCTCGCGGCTGAGGAAGGACTTGGGGATGAACAGAGGGAAATAGGCATTCTGGTGACCGGTGGCCTTGAACATATCATCCAGGGCGCGCTGCATCTTTTCCCAGATAGCATAGCCGTAGGGTTTGATGACCATGCAGCCGCGGACGGCGGAATTTTCGGCCAAATCGGCACGGACAACCAGCTCATTATACCATTCGGAATAGTTTTCGGAACGCTTTACAAAATCTTTTGCCATATGAAATAGATAATTTTTATTTATTTTTTCCGTTGTTATCAAATAAATTGCGTATTTTTGCAACTTGAAATGACCCCGGCTTTCGGGACTGCAAAATTACGAAATTAATATCATATTAATGAATATCAGAGAAAAAATATTTCGCCATCTGCTGTGTGTCGGCATTTTCGTTTTTGCTGGAAACGTTCCGGCCATGGCCCAAATAGACCTTCACCCAGACACCATCGAGTGCCACATCGTAGGTTTTAATTTCGGCATAAAGGTGCCCTCGACCCTATTTTCTTTTGAGCGTTCTACCGACGGCATCAGAAGCCAGCGTGCCACCATGGCCAGCCTCTACAAAGGGCCGTGGATGGACTATGGCATCAACGCCATATACAAATATAAAAGCAACTGGCTGGTGACGCTGGACGGCAACCTGTGGATGGGCAACGACAACCTGCAGAACCGGGTTGGGCGCATGGGGTCGGTGTTCAGCAACGACAGCATCGTCATTGGCACAGGCGGCACCGACGCCGTCGTCACCTGCTACAATCGAGGGCTCAGCTTTATGGGCGGTGTGGGCAAAATCTTCCCACTCCAGCCCCAGAAGAATCCCAATTCCGGCCTCTTCGTGCGCCTGCAGGGAGGCTATATGTTCCAGCAGACCATCTTCAAACTCAACCATGCCCGCGCCCCCCAGGTCGACGGCGACTATGCCCTGCTCTACGACCACCAGCGCCAAGGCTTTCTCTTGGGCGAAGGCATAGGACTTTGGTTTATGAGCAACCACGCCAACCTCGTCAACTTCTATGTGGAACTGGGGGTGCAGCAATGCTGGAGCCACTCCACGCGCGACTACACCATCGACTATCACCTAGGGTTGCAAGGCAAGGATCTCAACCACTATTTCGACATGCTCTACACCTTGAAACTATGCTGGATGTTCCCGCTGAAAGGACGGCAGGCCCACGACATCTACTTCTACTAACAAAATTATTCTTACCCCGCCAGAATATCAATTCACTATCTAACGATGAGACTACTATACACCTTTGGAATACAATGCTACGCTTTGGGCGTGCGCATAGCCGCCCCCTTCAATGTCAAGGCACGCCAGATGGTGGAAGGCTGGAAAAGGACTTTCGGTCGCCTGGCCGTGGCGCCTGTGGGCAAGGACAACACCGCTTGGTTCCACGCCTCCTCCCTGGGCGAGTTCGAACAGGCCCGCCCGGTGTTGGAACAATTCCACAAGATGTGTCCCGACTATAGGATATGCGTCACCTTCTTCTCCCCTAGCGGCTACGAGGTGCGCAAGGACTATCCCCATGCCGACTTCATCTGCTATCTGCCCATGGACACGCGGGCCAATGCACGCCGTTTTGTCAACCTCCTGCGTCCCACCGTGGTGTTTTTCGTCAAATACGATTTCTGGTTCAACTACCTAGAACAGCTGCGCCAACGCGAAATCCCCACCGTTATCTTCTCCTCCATCTTCCGTCCCAACCAGTATTTCTTCAAGCCCTACGGACGTTGGTTTCTCAATAGTATCGGCCAGTGCTTCACCCACATCTTCGTGCAGAACGAAGAATCGATGCAACTGCTGAAAGGGCACGGCATCAACCATGTATCCATCGCTGGCGACACCCGTTTCGACCGTGTGCACGCCATAGCGCAGGAGTCTTGTCGCCATGCCGAGGTGGAGGAATTCTTGGGACAATATGCGGGCAACAAAGTGCTACTGGCCGGCAGTTCGTGGGAACCCGACGAAATCAACATCAAAAAATACCTCGACCACTATGGAGAACGAATCACCCTGATACTTGCCCCTCACGTCACCTCAGAGAGCCATATCAACGCCATTATCAAGATCTTTGGCAAAAAGAACTGTACCCTCTACACCCAAATGGCACAAGCAAAACCCGGCTCCCGCATACTCATCATCGACACCATCGGCATCCTCTCATCGCTCTACCGCTATGCCGATGTGGCCTATATTGGCGGCGGCTTCGGGCGGGGCATCCACAATATCCTGGAGGCCATCACCTTCGGCAAACCCGTTGTCTTCGGGCCCAACTACCACAAATTCAAAGAGGCAAAAGACATCATAGCCCTCGGCGGAGGTTTCTCCTACAGCCACTACCCCCAACTGCAGCAGACATTAGACAAACTGTTGAATGACAGCGAACAATACCAGCATTCGTCGCAGGTCTGCTCACAATACCTGACTGATAATCTAGGTTCGACCCAAACAATACTTGAATGTGTAAAGAACCTTTTGCACCCGTGACGTACAGCAACAGTATGGCAAGCAGATGCGGCAGCAAAGCCGGAAAGCAGTAGCCGTCAGACAAAGGCTACGCTCAGCGGCCATCAACCCGAAAGAACATTGCAGCAAATGACACAACAGCAATTCATACTATGGACATAGAACACTCGAACTGTCAGAAAACGTCTGCCCACCCTATTTACACATTGGCACAATCAACAACAAACACTCAATCTTGAAAAAGACACTTTATATATTACCCATAATACTTTTTTGCCTCGGCCAGACATCGTGCAATGTCAACAAATATGTCCAGGGCGACCAACGCATCTTGGACAAAAACAACATTGCAATAACCATGGCCGACAGTTCCTCGGTGACCTCAGAGATACGGTCGGCCCTATCCAACGCCTCGCAATACTACATACAAAAGCCCAATAAAAAGATTGTCTTTCTGCCACTGAACCGGATGCTGTACTGCATCCCCAATCCCGATGACAGCACCTTCTGGGGAAGGCTGTGGCACAAGGTGGGCGAACCCCCCGTGCTATATGACCGCCGTGCGGCCACACAGACAGCAGCACAGCTCACCACCCTACTCAAGACCAAGGGCAGTTTCCACTCCACCGTCACGGTTGACACAACCCATCGGGGAAAATCATTTGTAGAAGTCACCTACAACGTGACGGCCTCGCACCGCAAAACCATTGACGAGGTGGTCTTCCACAGCCGCCAACCCGACATCAACGCCCTCCTCCAGCAATGGAAGACAGAGTCGCTGATAAAAGTTGGCGACTACTATGACCAAGACCTGCTGATACAGGAACAGCAACGCATTGTCGACCACCTGAAAAGCCAAGGATACTATTACGCCAGCAAGGAGCTAGTCCATTTTTTGGTGGACACCACATACGACAGCAAGCAGATGGGCATACTGCTGATGGTGCGCATTCCGCAGAATGCCGAAGGGAAGCCCGGCAACAACGTACTGCACCAATACCACATCGGCGACATATACATCTACCCCAACGTCTCCACCGCCCTCGCCCCACGGGAACGCCAAGCCGACACCTTCATCTACCAATACAAGCACCTGCGAGGGGTCTCGGACCTTTACTTTATTCACAAAGACCCTATCAGTCCATCGCCGAAAGCCATCAGCCGCCAGCTTTTCATCTTCCCTGGCATGCCCTATCGGCCCCAAATCTCCTCCAATACCTCCAACGCCCTGCTGGGACTGCACAACTTCAAATATGTCGACATCAACTTCGAGGAATCGCCCAAGAGCACGGACACACTCAAACTGCTCGATGCCCGCATCCGACTGCTGAACAGCCCGCGGCGGCGGGTGAGTCTCTCCTTCGAACTCACCAATGCCTCTGACCTAGGTTCCTCGTCCAACGAAGACAACTTCCTCACCAGCGGCAACTTGGGCATAGGCACCTCGGTGGGGTATGAGAACAACAATCTTTTCGGCGGAGCCGAGCGGTTCGACCTCAAGGGAGGATTGATATTCGACTTCCCCAAGAAGGTATTCTCCTCCAACGCCGGTACGTTCTATGACATTTTCTCCAATTTCGAGAGCGATGTCACCGCCTCCATTGACTTCCCCAGTTTCGTGGCCCCTTTTGGCAGAAACATCGTATGGCAAAGCATCAAGCCCCACACCCTGGTCCAAATAGGCAGCAACTACATCTTCCGCAATATTTCGGTTCCTTTCACTGATGCCGAAGGCAGCACCTACCACGCCGACATCCAACTCGAACGAGTCCGTTTGGGAGCCTCCTTTGGCTACACCTGGAATCAGGGCAATAACGTACAGCATAAGTTACTGCCCATCAACCTATCGTTCTCCCGGATCATCTCGGGCGACGAGTATTACCAGCACCTCTCCGACCTCACCCACGACGTACAATTCCTTTACCAGACCCACGACTATGTGCTGCTGAACACGCACTACGATTACACCTACACCAATCAAGAACTGCACAAACGCAAAAACTTCAAATACCTCCATTGTTCCATCGAGACCGCCGGCAATCTGCTGAACGGGATAGCCAACCTGATGGGAAGGGAACGGCAGCAACTGAGTTCTGACGAGGTAATAGAATTCTCGCAGTACCTGAGAATCGAGGGAGAATTTAAGCAGTACTTCTATCTCGGCGAGAAGAACACTTTGGTGCTTAGGGTGCTAGGAGGGTTTGCTCTGCCCTACGGAGGGTCGGCCTACGTGCCCTACGAAAAGATGTTCACCGGTGGCGGTCCCACCACCATGCGTGGGTGGGCGTTGCGCCATCTGGGGCCGGGCCAGTCCGACCTTTCCTACACCGACTTTGCCTTTGGCGTTGCCCCGACCCAATTGGTCATCAACATAGAAGAGAGGTTCCCCATATTCGGCATATTCGAAGGAGCCCTCTTCACCGACATAGGCAATGTGTGGAACTGGGAAGACTGGGGCGTGGACACCTATGCCGACCTCTACCCCTCTGCCACCAACAACTACACCTTCAAACCGGCGACAATCATCAAGGGCATGGCTGTGGATGTCGGCCTAGGGCTGAGAGCCAAGATATCGGTCATCACCCTACGTCTCGACCTGGCACTGCCGCTCTATGACCCCAACTACACCGAAGAAATGCGCTGGTTTGCAAAGCACTGGAGTCCCAGTGTCCTAGCTCTCAATTTCGGAATCAACTATCCATTCTGACCTTATATGACAATACGCCGCAGTGATAAACCAAGTTCAAAAAGCCACACACCGCCAACAGCCGACGAAAGAATAAACACGCATTGCTAAGCACTACGACAGAAGAGACATGCAAGACACACACTCCTGCTGACAAAGTAAAAAATGAAGTGCGAAATCTGCGTGATACAAAAATACTCAAAACACAACATTATGCAAAAACTATTAGACAAAGTCAAACAAATTTTCGACGAAGAGCAGTTCGTCCACGAGCCCAAAGAACTCTACGAACCAATAGAATATACCCTGCGTCTGGGGGGCAAAAGAATCCGTCCACTAATGCTGTTGGCCGCAGGCCAGATGTTTGGGGCGGACATCGAACAAATGCGCTATGCCGCCATCGGCATAGAAACCTTCCACAACTTCACCCTGCTGCATGACGACCTCATGGACAAGTCGCCCCTGCGGCGTGGCAAACCCACCGTCTATTGCAAATGGGACGAAAACACCGCCATCCTCTCTGGCGACACCATGTATGCCCTTGCTTGGCGCTACTTCCTACGCCAGCCGCATCCCAAGCTGCAAGAGATTCTCAACTGCTTCAACGAGACAGGCATCCAAGTATGCGAAGGCCAGCAATACGACATGAATTTTGAACATTGCGAAAATGTCTCTATCGCAGACTACCTTATGATGATACGCCTGAAGACCGCCGTGCTATTGGCCGGAGCCCTGAAGATAGGTGCTCTATACGCCAACGCAACAGCCGAGGATACGCAAAACCTTTATGAGTTCGGCATCCACCTAGGCTTGGCATTCCAACTGCAGGACGACCTGTTAGACAGTTACGGCGATGTGTCGGTATTCGGAAAGCAAACAGGCCAGGACATTCGCGACAACAAGAAGACCTACCTCATACTGAAAGCCCTCGAGCTGGCCAACGACGACCAGAAAGAAGTGCTACGTCAACTCTTTTCCTCCACCCCTTCAGACAGCGAAAGCAAAGTGGCCCGAGTGTTGGAGCTGTACGCTCAAATAGGCATCCGCCAGCCTGTCGAAGAGGCCATCCAAAAAGAGTTTGAACTGGCCCAGAGACATCTCGAGGCCATCAGGGTTTCCAAAGCTCAGAAACGACCTTTGGAAGAGCTCATGGAAGTCCTTTTCAATCGAAAAAAATAAAAAAAATGAAGAAAAGTTCGTTGTTTCCGAAAAATAGCGTATATTTGCAGAAATATTGGTGTAAAACGAAAATAAACTAACTAATTAATAATTAATTCATTAAATTAAATCATGAAAAAAGTAATTGCTTTGATGTCAATCGTTGGATTATTGACATTCACCAATCTCAATGGTGTCATGGCTCAGGATCAGGCAGCCGCTACCGACCAGCCCGCCACCGAACAAGTTGAGCAAATCGCCGACAGCGCAGCTGCTGTTGCCGACAGTGCTGTAGCAGCAGAACCCGTTGCCGCTCCCGAGGAAGCTCCCGTAGCTGCCGAAGAGCACAAATCCTTCCACCAGGTACTGAAAGAGAAGTACATCCAGGGTGGTGCAGGCTGGATGACCCCCGTGCTCCTCTGCCTCATCTTCGGTATGGCTCTTGTTATCGAGCGTATCCTCTATCTGAACATGGCTACCACCAATGTGCAGAAACTCCTTGAGGGCATCGAAGAGAAAGTCCAGAAGGGTGACTACAATGGTGCTAAAGAGCTTTGCCGCGACACCCGTGGTCCTGTGGCTTCTATCTTCTATCAGGGTCTCGACCGCATCGACGAAGGTCTTGACAATGTAGAGAAAGCCGTCACCTCTTACGGTGGTGTCCAGATGGCCCGCCTCGAAAACAACCTCACCTGGATTGGCCTGTTCATCGCTCTGGCTCCTTCTTTCGGATTCCTTGGCACCGTCGTAGGTATGGTTCAGGCATTCGATGATATCGAAGTTGCTGGTGACATCAGCCCGACCGTTGTTGCTGGTGGTATGAAGGTTGCTCTGTTGACCACCATCTTCGGTCTTATCGCCGCTATCATTCTTCAGATTTTCTACAACTATATCCTTACCAAAATCGAGAGCCTCGTTGCCCAGATGGAAGATGGTTCCATCACCTTCATGGACATCCTCGTTAAGAACAAGAAATAATAGTTATAAGGAAACTCTAAATTAATCAATTTAAATAACGTAAATCCTTTAACTGTTATGAAAGAGAAAACTGACAAAATGTTAACGTTAGTGATGCTGTTGCTCGGCGTAGTGTGTGCGGTTTTCGCATTCTTCTTCGCCCTCAACGTAGAAACTAACCCCCAATCCGGCCTCTTCGACATCGTCTTCTGGATCCTTGTCGCCATGATAGCCATTTCAATTGTTGCTGCACTCATTTTCATGTTCAAGAGTTTGGCTGAAAAAGGCAAACTAGTCAAGTTCTTTATTGGCCTCATTGCCATTGTTGCAGTATTATTTGTGCTGTACCTTCTCTCCAATGGTTCCGACATTTCTGCCGGCATGCTGGACCGCTATGGTGCAACCGAAACAACCTCCAAATGGATTGGTGCTTTCTGCTACCTGGTATACATCCTTGTTATCGGTGCCGCCTGCGCCATCATCTATACCGAGATTGCTAAATCATTCAAGAAAAAATAATTAACTATGGGAAGAAAAACACCTGGTCTCAACACCAGCTCAATGTCCGACATCTCGTTCTTGTTGTTGGCCTTCTTCCTGTTGGTCTCCAACATCAATACAGATCAGGGTATTGCGCGTCGTTTGCCCCCACCCTTACCTAAGGATCAAAAGGACAAACCTGAGATTAAGGAGAGAAACATCTTCAGCGTCAAGATCAACTACGCCGACCGTATTTTGTTCAACGGCGAAATTGGCGACATCCACGACCTGAAGGACCGTGCAAAGGAATTCCTCGGAAATCCGAACAACGATCCCAACCTGCCTGAAAAGACTCAGCTCGACATTCCCCTGCTGGGAACCATGGATGTCTCCAAGGGTGTTATCTCTCTGCAGAATGACCGCGGTACCTCGTATGATATGTATCTGGCTGTCCAAAACGAATTGACTGCAGCAATCAACGAGATGCGTGACGAACTCTCTCGCGAGAGATTCGGCAAAAAGTATTCTGACCTTAATGACCAACAGCTCGACGCTATCGACCAAGCAATACCTGTTGCTATCTCCGAAGCCGAGCCTACTAAAATAGGAGAGCAAAAATAATGGCAAGATTTACTGGAAAAAAAGCAAAAGAGACTCCTGCCCTGAATATGGGTTCGATGTCCGACATTATTTTCATGCTCCTGTTCTTCTTCATGACCATCACCACCATGCGTGAAAGTTCTTTGTACGTGACGATTCATGTTCCGAAGGCTACTGAAACTGTCAAGCTAGAAAAGAAGAGCCTGGTAAGCTACATCAACGTGGGTATCCCCATGCAAGGCGAATACCAGAAAAAATACGGTACTGAAAGCCGTATCCAGCTCAACGACATGATTTCGGAAGTCTCCGACATTCCTCTCTTCGTCGAAACAGAACTTCAGAGTCGTGTAGAAGCTGACCGTCCATTCGTCACCTTCTCCATCAAGGCCGACAAGGACACCCGTATGGGTCTCATCAGCGACATTAAGGAAGAATTGAGAAACACAGGCGCATTCAAGATTTTCTACAATGCTGCCAAAGGCGAGCGCAAATAACGCGCCCCCTACTCTATAAAAGAAAAAGCCGCCTTGCAAGAGGCGGCTTTTTCTTTTACAATACAGGTCCACTTGGTTGGATTCTTTCAGAGCCGAAGCCGCTAACGAAGGGAACATGAACACCAAAGACGTAGCCACAACAATGGTTGACAACAAAACATTCTCCCATACAACGGACGTAATCAGAAAAACAGTGGACACGAAAAATCATTAACTAAAAAAAAAATCCTATATTTGCACTCAAGAAATTAGGTGATTACTATGAAAAAAATAGCTTTATTTACAGCACTTTGCATTCTATTTATCGGTCAATCGCAAGCCCAAAACATCCACACTTGGAAGATGGGGCCCCTCACATGGAACGATTTCACCCACAATACGGCCATTGAGAAACAGGTTTCGCACCTCGAATACTACATGGGCATCGACAGCAAGTCGAAAGAAGTAGATGGTGTCCACTACAGCAAACCCATTGCCTACGCCTACACCTCACCAGAATATTCGTGGGTTGACACCAACTACCTTAGTGAACAGTTGCTCCAATACAATCAATGCATTTTCGACATGGTGGAAGTCTATCGTCGCAAACTGGAAAGCAAGCTACAGGACAGCTCCATCTATACCCACGGACAGTTGCTGGACAACACCATGCGCCAGCTGGCCGACGACGTGCGCCGGATAGAACTGGAAACGCAATACGGCACCGACACTGCCGCACTCCATCGCTGGCAGAATAAGATACAGACCAAACTCAACGAGTCCGTTTCTTCTACCACCTATGGGTTTGTCGATGCACCCTTCGATTGGGGGCTCTCCTTCGACCTGGGGTTCCACTACACCGGTGACGAACTACATGACTATTTCAGCCACGGTGGCGGTATGTCCATAAATATGGAAATGGGATACAAGCGTGCCCTTTTGGGCGGTAGCATTAATATTGGCGGAGCAAGAGTACGAAGTCAAGACACAATTTATTTCCCCAAAATTGACTATTACTTTATAAAGCACGACCCACTCACATACTTGAACCTGTATGCTTATTGTGGAATCTCCATTATTGACAACAACAAAACACGTCTCACTCCCTTTGTGGGATATGGTCTACTAGGATACTACCACAGCGAAGACGAAGAAAGTAGTTCCATTGGCCCCTCTAACGGTTGCTTCCACTTCGGCATCATCTACAACCACATCTTCAGCAACAACGTCAACTACTGGGGGTTGACCAACGAATACTACAATGCCGAACACGACAAGACTTATATCGATGTCCGCCTCTACGGTACCTACAACAATTTCAAATCCATTGTTGGTGCCCCACAAGGTTTCACCCTCAACCTACAAGTAGGCATCGGTATCAACGGTGGCCGTACCCATTGCAAATAGCGCAAACTGGACCCCAAAAGACAACCTTTTTTTCGCTAATCCAAAAAAAAATCGTACTTTTGCAAACCAAATTTAAAACACAATAAACGAATGTAGAATCTAGACCACATAGTGATCGCAAAATCTTTAAGGGAGAACACCCATGATTGAGACCATCCAGTATCAGTCTGTCAAATGGCTGCAAATCACAAATCCAAGTGAGGACGACTACCGCTACCTGTTGGAAGATTACCAATTCCACCCCTTGGACATCGAGGACTGCCGAGGCTCCAATCAGCGGCCAAAACTGGATGAATACGACGATTACTATTTCCTGATTCTCCATTTCCCCTATTTCGACAAAGGCAATCAGTTCATCCGCATCCGGGAGGTGAAAATCTTCTGGGGTAAGGACTACATTATCACCATCGGCAAGTCGCACTGGGTGGTAAAAAAACTCTTTGAGGAGATGCAGGAGGACCTGCGCGAAGAGGACGAAGACGCACAGGAGAAATTCGCCTCCAGCGACATCCTCCTCTATACCATCCTCGACCGACTGATGCTGGAGACATACACCCTCATCATGCGCATTGGTGCCGAAGTGGACCTGATCAACTACGATATCTTCAACAAAAAGGCCCGTAGCATCATCGAGCTCATCTCCGTCACCCGACGTAATATCATCATGCTCAACACCTCGTTCAAGCCACAACTGCGAGTATTGCATATGTTCGAGGGAGGAGCCATCAAAGGTTTTGTCGACCCCGAAGTGCTAGACATGGAAGACTACTGGGGCAATATCCTCGACCAATATCAGAAGATGTTCGACTCCATTGAGGACTATGGCGAATTGGTCGAAGGCCTCTCCAGCACCTTCGACTCCTTGCAGACCAACCGCACCAACGACATCATGCGACTGCTCACCATTTTCAACGCAGTCCTCCTCCCCCTCACCGTCGTCACGGGCATCTTTGGCATGAACCTCGACTTCCCATTCATCACCAACGTCTTCGCCTTCTGGTGTGTCATCGGCAGCATGGTACTCATCACCCTTGTCCTCATCCTCTTCTTCAACCACCAAACCCGCCGGTGACCTCCCTAGGACAGATATCCTTTCATTATGGCTCGTTACATGCCTGCCGCTTTATTTAGCGGTAGGCGCAATAATACTTGAGACTTTGCGTTAAACAAATGACACATTGGCAGGGTCGCGTCTCTTGGAGACGCACGCGAGGTGTTGATTATCAGTCACCGCACTGCGCTTCGCTTGTACGGTGTTATTCAAATTAAGTCTCTCCGAGGCTTCTTTTGGCAAATAAGGATAATCATTAAACTCAAATCGGTCATTAGGTCTTATGACAGATTAGTATTTGTTCCAAACAAATTGGTCACATCGCTGGCGAAGACGTAACGGGCTACGACGAGACAGGGATGTGGACAAGATGCCGAAAGAAATACTGAGATGTCATAAACAGACCTAAAAAAGTGAAATAGATTGAAAATGATGGCCTAATGACTGATTTGGGTAAAGAGAAAAGCTCATGGCAAGTAACGAAAAGAAAATGGTTACAATGGTTCCCTGAACATTTTAGTCAAGCAATTGAACCTGTTGTTGAAAACTTTTTATCGCCGTTACAAATAAATTTACTATTTTTGTATATTCTTTTGATAGGAATCAAAGGATATAATTTTTTGATTATTAATAATAAAAACAATATAACATGGAAATATCCGGTAAGTTAATTAAGATTTTGCCTGAAGTGCGTGGCGAAAGTGCTCGTGGTCCCTGGGTTAGAGGTGGCTTTGTAATAGAAACCGATGGCGACTATCCCCGCACAGTGGCCTTCACCACCTTTGGCGAAGACCGCTTGGCTATGGTCAACAGCATTGCCCTCAATAGTTTGGTCGTTGTCTCCTTCAACCCCGAGTCACGTGAATACCAGGACCGCTGGTACACTGACCTTCGCTGCACCCGCATTCAGAGCTACGTTCCCGGCCAGATGCCACCCCAGGCTGCCGGCTACGCTTGGCCTGCCTCAGCACCTGCCACCGCTCCCATGCAGCCCATGGCTCCTGCCCCTGCACCCGTAGCCCCTCAGCAGGTCGCTCCCCAGCAAACAGCACCTGCCTCCACTCAGCCCTTTGCCTCGCCTCTCAAACCCGAAGAGGACCTTCCTTTCTAACGACACCCAGCTTTTATTCCCAAGCATACCTCTTAGTCTATGGACAAGAAAGAATTACGCAAACAAATAAGGGCGGCTAAAAAAGCCGTCCCTTTTTGTGAAAAATGCCGCCGCTCCATCCCTATCATGGAACAGGTAGAGGGCCTTCCTCAATTCCGTGACGCACAGACCATTCTGCTCTATTGGTCCATGGAAGACGAGGTACAGACCCACGATTTCGTCAACCGGTGGTACAAAGAAAAGACCCTGCTGCTGCCCTGTGTGGACGGCGACGACCTACGTCTGCGCCAGTACACCGGACCCGAATGCCTAAAAGAAGGCGAGCAATTCGGCATTGGCGAACCCACGGGACCCGAATTTACCGACTTAGAGCGGGTGCAGATGATCATCGTGCCGGGCGTGGCCTTCGACCGTACGGGCAACCGCATGGGCCGTGGACGTGGTTTCTACGACCGGCTGCTGAAGAGCACCCCCAAGGCATTCAAGGTGGGCGTGGCCTTCAACTTCCAGATGGTCGACCTTGTGCCCACCGAGGATTTCGATGTGCCCATGAATGCCGTCATTACAGAGCCTTAGCCAATCACAAGTCACACTACCTCATCGTTAAACTCATCATATCATGTTTGAAGTCGACAAACCCCGCCGTTTCCACTATGAGCCCCGTTTCTATGACCCCGAAAAAGAGAAATGGGAGGCTCTGAAAAAGAAGTATGCCATAGAGCAAGAACGCAAGGAGGCCGAGACCGGCCGCACAGCCCAAGACGAAGACACATCCGACGAGGAACTCCGATACTTTGAGCAACGCGTCAAAGACCTCGAACGAGAACAGCGTGCGAAGTCGTCACAACTCACCTGGCGCGACCTTTTTCGGAAGCGGGAGATGCCCAAATTCAACTATCAGCCCCGCTTTGTAGACGGTGTCGACACCAAGGCCAACGCCGAAGAAAGCAAAGGAGAGCTGCCAATCGAAGACGACAACAGCCTAACAGAAAAATACCGTGCTGCCCGGCGCCAAATCAAAATCAAACGCCGTTTCGACATCTCCGACCCCGACTACATGAAACCTGTCTCCGGCACCAAGATCATTCTGTACTGCTTCATCGTCTTTCTTTTAATCAGCCTCATCATCACCTTCTAAAGCCTCTCAACTGATAGCAAAGGCAATATATCAAAATAAAAACGTATCTTTGCAAAAAAATTATAACATGCTGGTTAACGTTTTAAAGTCTAAAATACATAGAGTTACAGTTACCGAAGCCAACCTCGACTACATCGGCAGCATCACTATAGACGAAGCCCTAATGGAGGCTTCCGGCATCATAGAGAACGAACAAGTAGATATTTACAATATCACCAATGGCGAGCGGTTCCACACCTATGCCATCAAAGGTGAACGTGGTTCTGGCGTCATCGGTCTGAATGGTGCCGCCGCCCACAAGGCCCCCGTCGGGTCGCTTATCATCATTGCATCTTATGCCCTGATGGACTTTGAGGAGGCAAAACAATGGCACCCCACTGTTATCTTCCCGCAGAACAACCTGTTGCAGTAACACCCCAATATGGCAGAAACCTCTCCCCATACCCGCACCAAGAAAAGCCTGCTGGGCGACATAATCAAACTGATTGTGTTCCTGGGCATCGGCTTTTTCTTCATCTATTGGTTTCTGCTGAAGTTGGATGACGAGCAAAAACAGGCCATCTGGGACTCGTTCACTCATGCCAACTATTTCTGGGTAGCGATGGTGATGGTATGTGTCATGCTGGCCCACTTTGCCCGTGCGCTCCGTTGGCAGCTGCTCTATGAACCCATGGGTTACCGTCCGGGACTGAACAACACTTTTGGGGCCGTGGTGGTGACCTATATGGCTAACCTGGCATTCCCACGGCTTGGCGAAGTACTCCGCTGTGCTTTGTTGCGCACTTCCGAAGACATACCGGTCCAAAAGTCTCTTGGTACGGTAGTCACCGAACGTTGTTTTGATATTCTAGCCTTCGGTGTGGTGGTCCTGGTGGGGCTGCTGTTCATGTATGGCCAGGCCAAAGAGTGGCTAGTGGACATCTTGCATCAGAAAAGCCAAAGCCTTCCCAGCCTAGCCCTTGTTGCCATCCTCCTGGTGGTGGGCATTACGCTTTTGGTGGTCCTATACCGCTTGCTGCGCAAAAAGATGCTCCGTTTCAAGCCTTTCCGCAAAATCGACAATATCATCAAAGGCGGGCTCGACGGTCTGCGCAGCATTTTTCACCTCTCCCCTCGCTCCATGGTGCTGTTTATCGTCTACAGCATCCTCATCTATTTTTTCTACATCGCCGGAGGGGTCGTCATCCTGCAGGCCTTTCCCGAGACCGCCGGACTGGGCTTCGGAGCCGCCTTCGTGCTCTACCTCTTTGGCTCTGTCGGCATGACCATCTCGCAGGGAGGCCTTGGGGCCTATCCCGCCCTTGTCATGGAGGCCCTCGCTCTCTATGGCATCAGCCAGACCGTGGGTCTGGCCGCAGGCTGGCTCCTGTGGGCATCGCAGCAGGTTATCGTCATTGTCGTCGGTCTGGCCTATCTGGTCTATTTCTCTTTGATTAAAGCCAAGAACAAGCGAGTGATGAACACATAAACCCTCCCACATCCCTGCCGTCAGCGACATATCATGTGCATACCTGTTATTCAGATCCGCACATTCACATAATAACACATTCATTAACACAAATACACATTCAATATGGAACATACACGTTGTCTTATCATCGGATCAGGTCCTGCAGGCTACACCGCAGGCATCTATACTAGTCGGGCCGACCTCAAACCCATTCTTTACGAAGGCATGCAGCCTGGCGGACAGCTCACCATCACCACCGAGATTGAAAACTTCCCGGGCTACCCCGAAGGCATCTCCGGCACCGAGATGATGGGCCAGCTGAAGCAGCAAGCACTCCGTTTTGGTACCGACGTGCGTACAGGATATATTGTAGAAGCCGACTTCTCCAAACGCCCATTCCACCTAGTCGACGACCATGGGGTCGAAATTGAAGCAGAAGCCGTCATCATTGCCACCGGAGCTTCGGCACGCTGGCTAGGTCTGGACAGCGAGAAGAAACTCTATGGCCAGGGCGTCAGCGCCTGTGCCACCTGCGACGGCTATTTCTACAAAGGGATGGAAGTGGCCGTGGTAGGCGGCGGCGACACCGCCTGCGAAGAGGCCAACTACCTCTCCACCCTTTGCAGCAAGGTCTACCTCATCCACCGCCGCAACGAGCTGCGGGCCTCCAAATCCATGCAACACCGCGTACTCACCAACCCCAAAATCGAAGTCATCTGGGACTCTGCCACCAAGGAAATCTGTGGCAACGACCTCGACGGCGTTACCGGTGCCGACCTTCAGAACCTCAAAACCGGTGAGATTCGTCATATAGACATTGCTGGTTTCTTCGTGGCCATCGGCCATAAGCCCAACACCGACTTCCTCAAAGGTCAGATTGAGCTTGATGCTCAAGGTTATATCAAAGTGGCCAACCCCAGCAGTGCCACCAATATCCCGGGAGTCTTTGCTGCCGGCGATGTCTGTGACCCCCACTACCGCCAAGCCATAGTGGCTGCCGGCAAAGGCTGTGTCGCCGCCATGGATGTCGAGCGATTCCTCCAAGAAAACAAATAGTGGAGTCTCAATTAAAACCGAATAGAGCAATCTGAGTACTCTGAAAACTCTGAATACTCGGAGAACTCAGAGTACTCAGAAAACTCAGATTCCTCGGATTACTCAGATTACTCGGATTACTCAGATTACTCAGATTACTCGGATTACTCAGATTACTCAGATAAAATTTATATTATCCTTCTTGTTGAATTTTAAAAAATACATATTGTTGCTGTCGCTGCTCTTCTTGTCCTCGCTTTCGTGGGGGCAGGTGCGGCGCATTAACGACCTCTCTAACCTCTCCAACATCTCCAATATCTCTGCCGGGAACCTCGGCCGGGGCTCTTCCTTCCCCAACAATTCCTCTTTCCAAACGCCCGACACCGCCACAGCCGACACCTCCTCAGTTGAAGGTTCTGTCCTTGGCATCGTTTTTCATGAAGACACACCCGACAGCGTACTGCAACACTCGGTCTTCATGTTCCACCGCCAGACCCGTCAGGTGAAAATCATGGCCATCGAACACCCATCGCTGGAACTCACAGGCAGCCAGTTCCACGACTGCCTCGATGCGTTTAATGGCGACTACTTCCTGACAGTCTCCGAGTTGGGCCATCCCCACTACTCCATCTTCCCTTCTTTCAGCACTACCCCCGGACTTGCATACAAGCCCTCCCTCTTTCCCGGCTACTACAAGACGCCTGAGAACATCACCTTCTACCAAGCCCAAACACCCTACGAGGTGCTCTCCTACAATAGTTCCCTCAACCAATCCTACCAAGTCCATTTCACCCACACCCAAAATATCAACGACCACTGGAACTACGCCCTCGACTACCATCTCATCAATCCCGATGGCGCTTTCTCCAACAGCTCCGCCACGGACCATCTCTTCGACTTCAACACCAACTACTATTCTCGCGATGCCCGCTACCAACTCTCCGCCGGAGCCATCTGGCAACGGATGCTTGTAGGTGAAAACGGTGGCCTTTCCAACCCCTCGTCGTACTATAATAAAACGTTCCGCAACACCTCGGGCATACAAGTGGTCAGCACCAACACCATGAGTTTCAATAGTGCTGTCACCCTCTTTGCCAAACAGTCATTCAATACCGTCCGCCAGTTCGAGTGGTACCGCCCCATCAAACAGCCTTACGTTGACACCCTCGTCGACTCAACAATAGTACAGGTTGCCTATTTCGACTCCGTCACCCTCGACTCCCTCTATCGCGACTCCACCGTATATACCACCCGCTACGAAGCCAAAGACTCCATCGTCGGCTACGACACCCTCCAACCCCACGCTCCCCATATCTACAACACCGGAGTCTTCGGCCTCGAACTGCAGTACGACCGACAGAAATATCGCTATGGCTCTGTCGACTCTTCCCTTTACAACCAATTCTCTGCCACCCTGTTCTGGACCAACGATGCCTATATGGACCACCGGTGGCGCAATGCGCTCAAGCTCTATGGCGGAATCCGCCCCCAGCTCTCATGGTTGCAGCTAAACCCAGTCTACTACACCGACACCCTGCTGCGCCGTGTGGCCATTTATCCTTTTGCCCGCGTGGAAATAAGTCCTTGGCCCGCAACCGAGCTCAATGTCTATGGCGAGACGGCCCCGGACCTCTCGGAGTACAATCTCGACGCCACCCTCCTCTTCCCCTTCCGCGACACCGTTGGCCATTCACGCCAGCACCTGAGCTTCCATGCTATTGTCAAGGCCTACCGTCCCGAACTCATCTACTATGCCCAATGCCTGTCTGCTGTCAACCCCATTTCCACCGAACTACAATCCATCGGAATACGCAAGATAGAAGCCGACTATCATCGCGAGGGACTCTTCGACATCCATCTCTCGGCCAGCCACATCAGCCACAACACCTGGTTTCGGGAGGTGAGTACCGACGATGGAGCCGTGGCCTATCAACCCCAGCAGGCCACGGGCAGCACACTGCTGCTGCAAGGACGCGCCAACCTTTATCTCAAGCTCGCCCGTTGGCTCCATTTCGATATGCAGCAGCACCTACAGTACAGCAGCGACCAGGAGCAGATACGCGTCCCCCTCTTCGCCAGCAAGAATTCGCTATATGCCGACTTCAAAGTCTTCCGTGGTGCCCTCCGCGTGCAGACCGGCTTCGACCTTCGCTACCACACACGCTTCTATGCCGATGCCTATGACCCCATGCTAGGTATCTTCTACCGGCAAGGCAACGAGCAGGTGGGCAACTACCTATGGGCCGACTTCTTCCTCAACCTACAGATCAAACGCGCCACCATCTATGTCAAGGCAGGCCACTTCAACACCTTCCTCGAACAAAACGCCTACTGCGTCATCCCCAACTACCCCATGCAGCAGTTCGGTCTCTTCTATGGCCTTACATGGAAATTCTTTGACTAATCACTCACAGCAAACAACACCCTCAGACCACACTGCTTAGAACCCACAGAAATAAAAGACAACAAAAATAATACAACAATATGGCTAACCAAGAAGAATTTTTCAAAAAAGTAGTCTCCCACGCCAAAGAGTACGGCTTCATCTTCCCGTCCAGCGAAATCTACGACGGACTGGCCGCCGTGTACGACTACGGCCAACTTGGCACCGAACTCAAGAATAACATCAAACAATACTGGTGGCGCGCCATGGTGCAATACCACGAGAACATCGTGGGCATCGACTCCGCCATCTTCATGCATCCCAAAATCTGGAAAGCCTCCGGCCATGTCGACGCATTCAACGACCCCCTCATCGACAACAAAGACTCCAAGAAACGCTATCGCGCCGACGTGCTCATCGAGGACCACATGGCCAAGATAGAGGACAAAATCAACAAGGAATGCGCCAAGGCCGCCAAGCGTTTCGGCGATGCCTTCGACCGCCAGCAGTTCGTCACCACTAACGCCCGCGTGTTGGAGTACCAGAAACAAATTGACGACATCCGCGCCAAATACGCTGAGTGCATGAATGCCAACGACCTGGCCGGACTCAAGCAGCTTATCCTCGACCTCGAAATCGTCGACCCCATCAGCGGCACCCGCAACTGGACCGATGTGCGCCAGTTCAACCTTATGTTCGCCACCAAGATGGGCTCCGTCATCGACGACAGCGACACCCTCTATCTCC